>JAIVVP010000134.1:0-5253 GCA_049189775.1 Gemmatimonadota bacterium
CGGAGAGGTAGTCTGGCGGCTGACAAATTCATCGGGACGACTACATGGAAGTAGGAGGTAGAGCAACGCCGGGAGCAGTTGCCGAATGAATTTGAACAGTGGAGCGAAGCGACGCTGGCCCCGAAGGGGTGGAGTACAAGGAGGTACGGAATAGGGCGAACTGCCGGTAGGCAGTTTCAATCAGATATAATTTACTAATATATATTAAATAGTTTTTTACGGAGAGGTGGCCGAGCGGCTGAAGGCGCTCCCCTGCTAAGGGAGTATACGGTTTATCCCGTATCGAGGGTTCGAATCCCTCTCTCTCCGCCATTTGACTAAATAAAGAAGTCCTATATTATTCGCCACACAAACAACGCGCCCGTAGCTCAGCTGGATAGAGTACCTGGCTACGAACCAGGGGGTCGGGAGTTCGAATCTCTCCGGGCGCGCCAAATAAATAAACCACCATCAGGTGGTTTTTTTATTTGTGTGATTGTTAAGGAAAAGTTGTACCTGCCCTACTCATCTTACAGATCATATTCGTTCATCCCAATACCTAGGTCTACGTCTTCCATGAGCGATTGCAAGAATTTCAATATTGCCATTAACGTTTCGATACACAACCTGAAATGGAAACCCGGATAATATGTAACGGCGTGTACCATGGTAGTATCTTGGCCAAGCCTCGGAAGATTCCTGGATTCGTGAAATCGCATGATTGAGTTGATTTAAAAACGTACTAGCAGCCCTGGGACTTCGTTCTTGATACCAATCAAACGCCACTTCGACTTCCTCTGCGGCAGAAGGGTGTAATCTAATCGAAGTCAACGGCTTTTAGCTTCCCGCTTAACTTAGCTCGAACCGATTCCCATGGAATGGTTTGAACTTCTCCAGAATCCAATTCTGAAAGTCGCCGTTCAATTTCTTTTTGCCATTTTGCCTCGGCGTCCGAGTCTGTCGGTTCGAGGCTTTCTAGAAGATGTGCAGCCAACGAGGCTCGTTCCGCTTCATCTAGAGAGAGCGAATCTTCGTATAGCTTTTTTGATAAATTATTCATATTGTGTGCATAGTATAGCACCATTCACTATTTCGGTTAGACGATCTTATCGCAAACTAATAATCGGCCAGTCTCGTTTTTCTGCTTCATCTCTCAATACATCATCCGGGTCAACGGCGATGGGATGGGTGACTATGTTGAGCAATGGGATGTCATTGTGTGAGTCACTGTAGAACCAGCTAGTTGTGGCTTCAAAATTATTTTCCTGCAACCACTGTTCATAACGAGTCACTTTGCCTTCTGCGTAGGAGGGTGTGCCGCTGAGTTTGCCAGTGTATTTACCATCAAGCATCTCGGGCTCTGCTGCGATCAGATTATCGATATTAAACAGTTCTGCAATAGGGGCGGTGATAAAACTATTGGTAGCAGTAATGATTAATAGTTCGTGCCCCATATTACGGTGATCTTCAATCAGGTCGATGGCTTTGGGCAGCATGGCGGGCCAAATTTTCACATTAAGAAAACGTTCTCGCCAGGCGAGTATTGTCTTCATGTCATTCTCGGCCAGGGGACGAAACTGAAACTCCAGGAATGCATTAATATCCAGGCTGCCTTCCAGGTAATCCTTATAATAGCGATCATTTTCTTTCTGGTGTGCCTCGGCATCGACATAGCCATTCTCACCGAGGAATTGCCCCCAGAGATAATCACTGTCGCCAGCTAATAAGGTGTTGTCTAAATCAAATATCGCTAAATTCACTTGTTTATGGCCTTGCCAGTGTAAAAATGATGGATAGTCTATGTTGATTGCCTGTGAAGGTAAAATATTGCGTTGAAATTTGCGGTTACAGTGTGTGTGTGGAAGAATCAGGTAAAAAACATTCTTGAGGTTACTTTGTGATTGATTCAGAAGGATTTAGGGCCAATGTAGGCATTGTCCTGAGTAATGAGGCAGGGCAAGTGTTTTGGGCCAAACGTATTGGACAAGATGCCTGGCAATTTCCCCAGGGAGGCATCAAGGCGGATGAAAGCGCCGAGGTCGCTATGTTCAGGGAATTAAGGGAGGAGGTCGGTCTTCTACCAGAACATGTAGAGATTGTCGGTTGTACCAATGACTGGTTGAAATACTGGCTGCCGAAAAAATTTATCCGGCATAACTCTCTGCCTCTGTGTATTGGTCAGAAACAAATCTGGTATTTATTAAAACTGGTGGCGGATGAAACAAATGTAAATCTGGCGCACTCAGGAAAACCGGAGTTCGACCATTGGGAGTGGATTGACTACTGGACACCTGCCAGCGAGGTCATCGATTTTAAGAGAAATGTCTATCAGCAGGCACTGGACGAATTTGCACCTTTTCTATTTCCCGGATTTGGTCGAAATTAAGAACCAGATTTATTGTTGTTTGCGTGACAGCATAAACATCACTTCTGGCAAGACTTTCCGTACTGATTTGTTACTTATCTTTGTTATGTAACCCTTCTTGAAGTGGGGTGGAAATCTTTTTTCCGTTAACCATTCATTTAGCTCTTCAAGTTTTACAGCACATTGTTTCATGGCAACATCGACCACATGTCGTGGGTCGTTGTAGTTAGCCACTTCAGCACGAGAGGTGTTGGTCATGCATTCATCATAAGCGTCTTTGAACTCATTCATCATGTTATAATCTTCGTTTGTTACTTCAGATCGTGAGATGTATTCATCTTCTGAACTTGTTGCCGGATTGGTTTCTACTTCTTCACCTGCGGTGACGTAAACAGGACTTAGAGTTAATAATAACAACACAAGTTTAATCAGTCGGTTTTTCATTATTTATAATACCTTATTAAAATTTTGCCAATTTCCCATGACGCTAATAGTTTGAGCTGCGGCAGTATAAAGCAACGCACCTCGAAGTGTTAGTGATAATATATCCAGCGACATGAACTCTTTTCCCGAAAAAATTAATCCTGTTCGCATTCTGGCAGCCGGTGACAAAATCAGTCAGACACCTGCCTTTGTTTATGATGAATCTGTAATTATTGACAGGATGTCTGCCTTGTCTGATGTCAGAGCCAATAGCGGCTGTAAAGTTCTATATTCGATTAAGGCTGCTCCCCTGAGTGGGTTATTGCAAACAATAGCTGAATACGTTGATGGTTTTTCAGCAAGTTCGTTATTTGAGTGCCAGATCGCCAAAGAGATAATTGGTGGCATAGCAGACAACAAGGGCACTATTCATATTACTTCTCCCGGCTTGAGAGAAGAAGATGTTAAATCAATTGCGAATTACGCAGATTATATTTCATTCAATTCCATGAACCAGTGGCAGCAATATAAAAACCTGGTGAATGGAAAACTGAATTGTGGTTTGCGTTTAAATCCGGAGAAATCATTTGCCAGAGACGAACGTTATGATCCCTGTCGCAAGTATTCGAAACTTGGCGTGCCTGTGTCCCGGGTGGTCAATGAAAATCTTCAGGGAATACAGGGGATACATCTGCACAACAATTGTGAGTCGAACGACTATACGGAGCTAAAGCAAACGCTTGAACATGTTTGTGAGTTACTGGATCCGGAAGTTGAAAATATGCAATGGATAAATCTTGGTGGTGGTTATTTTATTGATGATGCAGAACAACTGCATGAACTTGAAAAGATCATCAAAGATTTGAAAGATAAATATACGCTGGATGTTTTTATTGAACCGGGGAAGGGGATTGTTGGATCTGCCGGTTTTCTGGTCGCATCAGTAGTAGATATATTTGAGTCCGATGGTAAACAGATAGCGGTACTCGATACAACTGTAAACCATTTACCGGAAGTGTTTGAATATCAATACAGGCCACATATTTTGCAGGAAGACCCCGAGGGTCAATATGAATATCGTATTGCGGGGTGTAGTTGTCTTAGTGGAGATTTATTCGGGGATTATCATTTTCAGCAGGCCCTGGAAATTGGCAGCAGAGTCACTTTTAAAAATGTTGGTGCTTATATGCTGGTTAAGGCGAATATGTTTAATGGTATTAACTTACCGACAGTGAACATTTTAAAGCCTGACGAAACATTGATGGTGGAGAAAGAATTCTCTTACGAGGATTTTAGAAGAAAATACTAGGCCACTTCTATTATCTGTTCTTTTTAATAAATTCCCCCAGCATTTTAAATTCCTCGCCTCTGGCACTTCCCTGGCGCCAGATTAAACCGATTTCCCGATGGCTGTTTTTTGGCATGGCCTGGGTTTTTATATTTGTGTTCTTTAGCATAGGTGAATCCTTGGCCATTTCAGGTAAATAGGTGACACCCAGATCAGCTTCAACCATTTCGATCAGGGTCAGCAGGCTACTTGCAGCAAAGTGACTGACCTTATTAAGATTGCGAATCTTACAGGCAGAAAGTGCGTGGTCACGAAGACAATGACCATCTTCAAGTAACAGAATACTTTCTGATTGCAGATGTTCAACAGTGACTTTTTGTGAGTCTATAAATTGACTTCCAGCCTTATAGGCCAGCAGGAACTGATCATTAAAAAGTTTCATCTTCTCGACGTTTCGTAATTCATAAGGGAAGGCGATCAATATCAAATCCAGCTCACCACTCATCAATCTTTCATAGACTCGCTGCGTTGTGTCTTCCTGTAGAAACAATTGTAGTTGGGGAAAATGAGAACGCAGCTTAGGCAATATTTTAGGCAGCAAGAAGGGTGATATTGTCGGGATGACCCCTAGCCTTAACTTGCCAGATAAAGGTTCACTACTGACCCGTGCCATATCCATCAGTGCTTCAAGATCCCGAATCACCAGCCGTGCCTGAACCACTATTTCCTGACCCATGGCCGTAATGGTCACGCTTTTATTGGTACGGTCAAACAACTGTGTGCCTAATGTGGACTCAAGCTCGCGAATGGCAACACTAAATGCAGATTGGGACACAAAACATGCCTCTGCAGCCTTGCCAAAATGTCCATGTTTCTCCAATTCAATGAGATAGCGCAGTTGTTTTACCGTTGGCAGGTTCATAATATTCAATATCCTATAAAATCTATCGTAACAATATAATCATTCAATTATATAAATCAATAAATAATCCTTATAATGAGCCAACAATTTGTAGATATTCACTAAAAATTTAATAACCAGGAGTAATTAAAATGCCTTTAAATGTACCTAATATAGTTTTTAAAACCCGCGTCCGTGACGAAAGTATCGGTGGTGACAATCCTTTTCGTTGGCAGGATGTGTCTACAGACGACATATTCAAAGGCAAGAGCATTGTTGTTCTGGCGCTGCCTGGTG
>JAIVVP010000135.1:0-5224 GCA_049189775.1 Gemmatimonadota bacterium
GAAGACAGTATGGATGATACTCAGCTATTACAGAACAAACTCGTCAATAGAGTCAAGCTCTACCAAAGACTTGATGAGGCTCACGAAGATGGAGCCTTGTTACTCGTTTCTATTGATGATTTCGATGAGATTCATAATAAAATAGGGTTGTTAGCTGCTGATGGGCTGGGAAGCCATGTCGCTGACATTATAATCGATGCCGGTTCAGGAATGAATATTAACAACCTCGAAGTTATCAGAATGAATGACGATACTGTCGCCGTTATAATAACAGGGGCAGAAAGCGATGATATTTACACAGAATTCTCCAAAGGACTTTGCGATAAAATAAGCGCCGCCCCCTTCGAACATGAAGGCAAAACTGTTGACTATAAAATCAGCATTGGAATTACATTTATAAAAGAAAGTTCTCATGGTGCAAAGACCAACATCGCCTGCGCTGATGCTGCAGTGAGACTGGCAATGGAGAGTGATGAAAATTCATTTATCGTCTTCGGTGGTGATGCACAGGCCACAAATGTTGCTGATCAAAAACTGGTTTTGCACATTCAGGATTCGATTAAGGAAGACCGTGTACAACCATTCTTTCAACCCATAATCAGTGTTTCAGAAGCCACAGAGATTCTTGATACAACAATATACCAGCTGCGCACGAAATTAATTGACCTGAATGGCCAATTACTGGGATATAACGATTTTTTCCCAATCCTGAAACAGAACAAACTTGTTAAAAACCTGGATTTCTGGGTCATCAGGCATGCTATCGAAAGATTGCACAAGATTAAAATCGACGGTCAGGATAAAATAGGGTTTCTCATTTCCCTGGAAGAAGAGAGCCTGTTAGGTAAGGGACTTGTTAAATGGATTGATTCACTAATCGATCATTATAAAGATCCTGGCCTGGCATCATCCATTATGTTCGAGATTCGTTCAGAACAATTTATTGCCCTTCAGGATAGTGTCCTGGATATAATGATGGGTCTAAGAGACAAATATGGAATCTCATTTGCATTGACCAATGTTCATGGCTTATCCATTTTAAAAACATGTACACATAAGACATCGTTTGAATTTGTAAAAATACCCATGTATACAACATCGGATGCCGTAGAAAAGGCCATCAACCCTGATGAATTACGTCAATTGATTGCAAGCTCCAGTGAGCAGGGATCACTTACTATTGCGGAAAAAATAGATAATGCAGATTATCTTTCCACCGCCATCGAATGCGGTGCAGACTTTGTATCAGGTTATCTTGTTCACCCACCACAGGAAGACATTTCAACAGATTACGAGGTGGTAATGTAATCGGAGTTATACCTCGATAGCCTGCATCCCTGATATATTACGGAATCCTCTAGGCAACATATTACCGCGGCGACCCCTCTCTCCCATATAATGTTTTATGTCTGCCGGTTTCAGTTTTAATTGTCTTTGTCCTGATTGTATAGCCAATGTCGCACCACCAGGAATGATGGTCATTGCAACAACATATTCCTCACGGGCTTTTAATTTTGCCGGGGGGATCTGAATTATCTTTAATCCTTTGCCCTTGGCTAATAGCGGCAGATCATTCAGTTTAAATACCAGTAATCGACCTATGGTGGAAACAGCAACGATCAAGTCCATTTTATAATCATTTACAGCAACAGGCTGTATTACTTTTGATGCTTTGGGTAAATTGACTACCGCTTTACCATTTTTATTCTTGGTCACCATATCTTCCAGTTTTATAACAAAACCATAACCGGCATCGGACGCCAACAGGTAAAGTTTATCCCCTTCTCCCAACATGACACCTTCAAAGGTAGCGCCATCTGGAGGGTTGAGCCTGCTGGAAACCGGCTCACCATGACTTCTTGCAGAGGGCAATGAATGTGTGGGCAAGGTATAGCAGCGCCCGGTTGAATCAATAAAAACAGTATTTTGATTACTGCGTCCTGTGGCTGAACATTTAAAACTGTCCTCAGCTCTGTAATTCAAACTGTCTGGATCAATATCATGACCCTTGGCCGCACGCACCCAGCCCTTGCTTGATAATATGACACTCACATCTTCCGTTGGAATCAGTTTTGTTTCATCAATCGCCTGAGCTTCTTCACGTTCAACTAATGGTGATTTCCTCTTATCGCCAAAGACTTTGGCGTCAGCCTTCAGCTCCTTACCTACCAGTGTTTTTAACCGTTGTTTGGAACCCAGGGTAAGTTGCAGTGCCTTCTTTTCTTTCCCAAGTTCTGCCAGTTCACCCTTGATTTTTATCTCTTCAAGTTTTGCCAGTCTTCTCAGTTTAAGCTCGAGTATGCCTTCAGCCTGAATATCAGATAGCTTAAATCGCTTCATTAAAACGGCCTTGGGATTATCTTCTTCCCGAATTATCTGGATTATTTCATCAATATTCAGGTAGGCAACCATCAAGCCTTTCAATATATGAATCTGCGCAAGTATCTTGTCCAGTCGGTACTGTAATCGTTTAGTGACAGTCTCTATACGGAATGACAGCCATTGTTTCAGGATCGATCTCAGATCCATAACTTTGGGACGACCATCAATGCCGATAATATTCATGTTGACGCGATAACTACGTTCCAGGTCTGTCGTCGCAAACAGATGAGACATGAGGTCATCGCGATCAACCCTGTTAGATCTGGGAATCAAAACAATCCGCACAGGATTTTCATGATCAGACTCATCACGTAAATCATCCAGCATGGGTAGTTTTTTCGCGTGCATTTGTGCAGCAATTTGCTCAAGAATCTTACTGCTTGAACATTGATGTGGTAATGCTGTGACAACAATATTGCTGTCTTCTTTTTCCCAGACAGCTCTCATCTTCACTGAACCATGGCCGGTCTTATACATCTCCAGGATATCTGCTTTGGGGGTAATGATTTCCGCGTTGGTAGGGAAATCCGGACCTTTAACATGCTCAAAAAGCTCTTCTACAGTTGCTTTTGGTGATCCCAGTAAACGAATACAGGCACTGGTTACTTCGATAAGATTATGTGGCGGGATATCTGTCGCCATACCCACGGCGATTCCGGTTGTCCCGTTTAACAAAATATTTGGCAGCCTGGCTGGTAACAATTCGGGTTCCTGCAGTGTGCCATCAAAATTAGGCAACCATTCAACCGTACCCTGCCCCAGTTCACTCAGTAACACTTCAGCATAGGCTGTCAGCTTTGATTCCGTATAACGCATGGCTGCAAATGATTTGGGATCATCCATCGAACCCCAGTTGCCCTGACCATCAATCAGGGGATAACGATAGGTAAATGGTTGTGCCATCAGCACCATGGCCTCGTAGCATGCGGAGTCACCATGCGGATGAAATTTACCGATGACATCACCTACGGTCCGGGCAGATTTTTTATATTTTGATACAGACTTCAGGCCAAGTTCTGACATGGCATAGATGATGCGCCGCTGAACCGGTTTCAAACCATCACCGATATGAGGCAATGCCCTGTCCAGAATGACGTACATGGAATAATTAAGATACGCCTGCTCAGTAAAATCCTGCAGTGGTCTTTGTTCGTTCTGTTGAAAATCGAAGTTACTATTTTCGGCCAATTTATTTTCCTCTATAAAAAATCACAGCTATGCCATCAATCAGGACATTGTATTCCACTTTTCCATGACTGTGATGTAAATATCAATCTTGTCACCTGCTTGTGATTCGGTTAGTTTATCAGTCAACTCAAACAGGAGTATTTTGTGGAAAATTTTACACCAGTTCCGGCATTTGCAGGTGGTCTTTTGATAGGCTTGAGCGCAGTTATCATGTTGCTTTTTAATGGCCGAATCACAGGCATCAGCGGCATCATGGATGGCATCGTTATCAATAGTAAATCCGGTGATCGAGTATGGCGTATTTGTTTTCTGCTCGGCCTGGTGCTTGGAGGGTTTCTATTCAAGCTGATTATGCCAGATTCATTTTTCCCAAGAGATGGATTTTCAGTTGTACTCCTAATCACTGGTGGTTTCATTGTTGGCATAGGTACCCGCATGGGCAGTGGTTGTACCAGCGGCCATGGCATCTGTGGTATCGCAAGGTTTTCGAGGCGTTCTATCCTGGCTACAGTGACTTTCATGTTAACCGGGGCAATCACTGTCTATCTCATTCGTCACATGACATTTTAAGAATATGAATAGAATAATAATATCTTCAATATCCGGGATTCTTTTCGGTGTCGGTCTCGGGGTATCAGAGATGATAAACCCCAACAAGGTCCTGGCCTTTCTTGATGTCACAGGTGACTGGGATCCCAGCCTTGCATTTGTTATGGCAGGGGCCTTGTTTATAACAACAATCATTTTTCGGCTGATATTAAAACGGGACAGACCGATATTTGATCATCATTTTAGACTTCCCACAAAACAGGAACTCGATCCTCATCTTATCGGAGGTGCTGCCTTGTTCGGTATCGGTTGGGGAATGACCGGCTATTGTCCGGGACCTGCCATTGCAGCTATTGGCCTGGGACTACAGGAACCTGTCATAATGGTCATGGCCATCATTGCAGGCTTCCATGCCCACAAATTAATATTTCAGGATTAAGCTATTTCCAGGAATAACCTATTTCCACGGCGTTCTGGTACATTTCAATTGATGCGGGAATACCAAAGGCAGATACATCTACATCCTGCTTTTCATGAAATGCATGCATGTAGGCAAAATTCCATTCGCCATTCTCATGAGGGGCATAGGTAAAGCCGACTGTTAAGTGATGTTTGTTTACTGCAGGGGCAATGATATTAAACAGGATTTGATCATCAGGTATTGGGCTGTCGTTATAGCTATAACCCGCCCTCAAGGTCCATTTATCATTGTAGTTATATACAGTTGCGAAACGGTATACATCAATGTCCTCCCAGCCAAAACCTAATCCGTTATCAGTGCCCAGCAGACCGGTACCCGCGGGTATTGCCGGACCAAAAGCACTGGCAACAGGGCCTGGATTTGCAATTGAATCTACATCGCCATAGAAAATATGTTCATAATCAAAGATTAATTCCAGTTCAGGTGTGGCCTGAAAATTAATCCCCGCGGATGTTTTTGCTGGAATATCAAACCCGCCCTGCTCTGCGAACAGCTCACTGTAATCATCGAAATCAGACATATAAATCTTGCTGGAAGCAGAAGCGCCTAACCTGATCCTGTCAGTTACCTGTCCCAGCCAACCCCCTGCAACACCTGCACCAAACGACCATTCATGTCCGTTGT
>JAIVVP010000136.1:0-5169 GCA_049189775.1 Gemmatimonadota bacterium
GTCACACAGGTCAGATGAAGCGCGCGGTTGATATGATTGCCTCTGCCAGACGGCCAATGATTTACTCAGGCGGTGGTGCCATCCTCTCGAACGCCGATAAAGAACTGACATCATTTACCCGTAAATTGGGTTTCCCTATTACTAATACCTTGATGGGTCTGGGAGCCTATCCCGGAACGGACAAACAATTCGTCGGTATGCTGGGAATGCATGGCACCTATGAAGCAAACATGGCAATGCATCAATGTGATGTCCTGATCGCTATCGGTGCCCGTTTTGATGATCGTGTCACGGGAGACCTGGAACAGTTTTGTCCGTCTGCAAAGATTATCCATATTGATATAGATCCGTCTTCTATCTCCAAGAATATTCCGGTTGATATTCCCATTGTTGGTGACGTAAAGCACGTCCTGCGAGATTTGTCTGCATTACTGGATAACCGGAAAGATCTGCCTACTGCTAAAGATCTGCAACCGTGGTGGGATCAGATTAAAGAATGGCGGGGAATCGATTGTCTTAAATACGATCGCGAGAGTGAAATTATCAAGCCACAGTTCGTTGTTGAAAAATTATATGAGCTGACTAAAGGTGATGCCTACATTACTTCAGATGTCGGGCAGCATCAGATGTGGGCGGCGCAGTATTACAAGTTCGATAAACCAAGGCGTTGGATCAACTCAGGTGGTTTAGGCACCATGGGTTTTGGATTGCCAGCGGCGATGGGTGTTAAGAAGGCCTTTCCTGATGAAACAGTTGCCTGCATTACAGGCGATGCAAGTATTGTCATGTGTTTGCAGGAGCTATCCACCTGCCTGCAATACGGTATTCCATTTACCGTGATTAATTTGAACAATCGTTACATGGGCATGGTTAGACAGTGGCAGGAATTTTTCTATGAGAGTCGTTATTCGCATTCTTATATGGAGGCCTTGCCAGATTTTGTAAAATTGGCCGAAAGTTATGGTCACATTGGTATGCGCATTGAAAAATCTGCCGATGTTGAATCAGCATTGAAAGAAGCGCTGAAAGAAAAAGAAAAAGTGGTGTTCATAGATTTTATTACTGATGAAACAGAAAACGTCTATCCTATGATTGCTGCAGGTAAAGGGCATCATGAGATGCACCTGTCACCGAACAGAGAGTTGGCCTGATCATGAGACATATACTTTCCTTATTGATGGAAAATGAAACGGGTGCATTGTCACGTGTCGCCGGTCTGTTTTCAGCGCGTGCGTACAATATTGAATCACTGACGGTTGCGCCAACAGAAGATCCTACTGTTTCACGCATGACTTTGGTGACCTCGGGTTCAGATGAAGTGATAGAGCAGATCACCAAGCATCTGAATAAACTGGTTGATGTGATCAAGGTCATTGACCTGAATGAGAGTCGTCACATTGAGCGTGAACTGATGTTGATCAAATTGCAGGCCAAAGGTGAAAACCGGGAAGAAATTAAACGCCTGGTTGATATTTTCCGTGGTCGAATTATTGATGTCACAGAGAACACTTACACTATCGAGATGACAGGTGCTGGAGATAAGCTGGATGCCTTTATCAATGCATTGGACGAGAAAGACATTCTGGAAGTAGTGCGTTCCGGTATCTCAGGTATCGCGCGTGGTGATAAGGCAATTTAGTAGTTTCAGATTATTCACCTGAATATTTCGTTAGGGAATATTTTATTAGATTTTAATTTTAATTATTATTTTGAGAACTAGAGATTATGAATATTTATTACGACAAAGATGCAGACCTTGAACTGATTAAAGCCATGAAAGTTGCAGTTATTGGTTATGGTTCACAGGGGCATGCACATGCGAATAATCTGAAAGATTCCGGCGTGGATGTTTGTGTTGGTTTGCGTTCAGGTTCCAGTTCTGCTGCTAAAGCAGAAGCAGCTGGCCTGGCAGTGAAATCAATCGAAGATGCAGTGGCCTGGGCTGATGTCGTTATGATACTTGCACCGGATGAGTTTCAAGCTGACTTGTACAAAAATGAAGTTGAGCCAAATTTGAAACAAGGTGCAGTTTTGGCTTTTGCACATGGTTTTAATATACATTTTGATCTTATTGAATCACGGGATGATCTGGATGTCATTATGATTGCGCCGAAAGCACCGGGACACACAGTTCGTAGCGAATTCGTAAAAGGCGGTGGTATTCCTGATTTGATCGCAGTTAAGCAAGATAAATCAGGTCAGGCAAAAGCTATTGCCTTATCTTATGCGTCGGCAATTGGTGGTGGTCGAACAGCCATTATTGAAACAACTTTCAAAGATGAAACAGAAACTGACTTGTTCGGTGAGCAGACAGTTTTATGTGGTGGCACTACAGCCCTGGTTCAGGCAGGTTTTGAAACTTTAGTCGAAGGTGGCTATCCGCCGGAAATGGCATATTTTGAATGTCTTCACGAGCTGAAGCTTATCGTTGATCTTATGTACGAAGGCGGCATTGCAAATATGCGTTATTCTATTTCCAATACGGCTGAGTACGGCGATGTAACTCGTGGGCCGCGCATTGTTAATGAGCAAACCAAGATTGAAATGAAAAAAATTCTTTCTGAAATTCAAAGTGGTGAATTTGCAAAAGAATTCGTTGCTAATGTGGGTGAATTACCTGCTCGCAGGGAAGAAATGAAAAAGCACGAGATTGAAGTTGTTGGTGAGAAACTTCGTTCTATGATGCCATGGATTAAAGCGAATCAACTGGTTGATACAGAAAAGAACTAAAAATTTCTGTATTGTTGAAAGTAGTTAAATGATGGATATTATTGTCAAGGCCCCATACTCGTTACCGGGCCTTTGTTTTCTCAGGATTATTAATGCCTAGCAACCGTCATCCATTTATTGCCAAAGAAGGCTGGTTACTGCTGTTTGTGTTGGCCGGTCTGGTTTTTCTGGCGTTTAATTTTATCAGCACCACTATCGCAGTTATTCTGGCGATGGTTTTTTGCCTGTTCCTGTTTCTCTTGAGAGATCCGCAACGAACCATTCCATCTTTACCGCTTGCCATTCTAAGTCCGGTAGAAGGAAAGGTTATAGAGACTGACGAGACAGATGATCCATGGACCAGTAAGCAGGGACTTAATCGACAGGCGAGAAGAATCAGATTAAAAATGTCGAGCCTTGATGTTTTCTCTTTTCGTAGCCCTGTTGAAGGCAAGGTGATGGAGCAATGGTCAGAGAAATGCGAGGCAGAGAACGGACAACGTAAATTTGCCTTCTGGATCAGAACAGATGAGGGTGATGATGTTGTCACCGTATTCAGGCTAAGACCTTGCGCCGCTATCTGCTTTCGAATCTACATTCAATCGGGTGAACGACTTGGTCAGGGACAAAGATGTGGCTTCCTGTATTTTGGTGGCACGGTTGATGTATTTATTCCTGCAAGTTCTAAACTGCAAGTTGAACCTGGCCAATCGATTACTTCAGGGGAAGGTATTCTTGCTTACCTTATCCACGATAAGCCAGTGAGCATGATTAATGACAATAATCCTCATGGTAAAGATGTCGTTGCGGGAGATGCTGTTTAACGTTTAGACTTGCAGTGTTTACAAAAAGGGCAGAAAACATTTGAAACGTCGTCGCGGTATTTATCTCCTTCCTAATCTGTTTACCACAGCCGGTCTGTTCGCCGGTTTCTATGGCATTGTTTCAGCCATGAATTCACAATTTGAAAGTGCTGCCATCGCTATTTTTGTTGCCATGGTCATGGATGGACTGGATGGTCGTATTGCCCGTTTAACAAATACCCAGTCAGACTTTGGTGTTGAGTACGATAGCCTGGCAGATATGGTTTCGTTTGGTCTGGCGCCTGCATTAATTATGTATCAGTGGGCCCTGTCGGATATGGGCAAGTTGGGTTGGCTTGCAGCATTTGTTTACGCAGCATCGACTGCGCTCAGACTGGCCCGGTTTAATACGCAAGCTGCCAGTGTAGACAAACGGTTTTTTCAGGGTTTACCCAGTCCTGCTGCCGCTGCCCTGGTCGCAGGGATGATTTGGTTGGGAGAAACACAGGAACTTGTAGAGGTCACAAATCTGACCATCGTTGCATTTCCTGTCACAGTACTGGCTGGAATACTTATGGTTAGCAATATTCGCTTCTATAGTTTCAAGGAAATAGATCTTAGAGGTCGTGTCCCCTTTGTCGGAATCTTGCTGCTTGTATTATTGTTTGTATTTATTGCCAGCGAACCGCCACTGGTGCTGTTTTCTATCTCATTAGTCTATGCCATTTCGGGACCGGCCATGACCTTGCTGTTTATTCGCAAACATCGCGCAGCGAGAAAACTTCAGGAATCTTCAGACAAGCCAAATTAGATTGGCCAAACCAGTCAGGCCAAACAAGACAGGCAAGGCTGATTTCTGCAGCATGTCATCACTTTCTTGCCAATAAAAAACTTGCAATAGTCATAAGTGTCGCTATATTTCGCACTGTAATGAAGATATTCAATCAAAATCATCAGTTCTATGATCAAGCCGGATCATCATTCGGTGCTTTGCTACGTCTGCTGCCCTGCCGGGCAAAATAAACCACCTCAAAATTAATACCCAATAGTGTCCGTGTGTTACACACGACAAATTCGTTTATGGTTTCACGTCCATACTGTAGTATGGATGCAGGTTTCGGAGCAGGAAAATGCAAGACAAATTAATAATATTTGATACAACACTTCGTGATGGAGAACAAAGCCCTGGTGCATCAATGACCAGGGATGAGAAGGTTCGAATCGCCAAGGCACTGGAGCGCATGAAGGTTGATATCATCGAGGCAGGCTTTCCGATAGCCAGTCCGGGTGATTTCGAGGCCGTACATCAGGTCGCTGAGGTCATTCAGGACAGTACAGTTTGTGGGCTTGCGCGTGCTCTGGATAAAGATATCGACAGGGCGGCGGCGGCTTTGAAGCCGGCGCGATCCTCAAGAATTCATACCTTTCTTGCGACATCACCTATCCACATGAAAGAAAAATTGCGCATGACGCCTGATCAGGTTGTGGAACAGGCCGTGCATGCGGTCAAGCGTGCGCGCAAGTATACAGATAATGTTGAATTTTCACCTGAAGATGCCGGTCGTTCAGAACTGGATTTCTTGTGTCGCGTATTGGAGGCCGTGATCGATGCTGGTGCGACAACAGTCAATATTCCGGATACGGTAGGTTATAACCT
>JAIVVP010000137.1:0-5168 GCA_049189775.1 Gemmatimonadota bacterium
TGGTTAATTCTCCAATAATTTGTTAATTGATGCGGTGCAGTATACAGACCATGTTTGTGCAACGCAACATTATTAGCAAATTATTTATATATCCATGTTATTCAATAAGTTACATAGATATAAAACCCTGACAATACGACTTTTGCATGAATAATTGAGGGAGATAGCGCTCATCCTGGCCACTTATCTGGAATTAAAGAGAATAAACTATTGATATGGACAAAAACTGCATTAATTACAGATAGTTATGAATCTGGATGAAGATATGCGCCATCCTTGGCGCATGAATGTTTATCCTCAACCGCTCAACATTCCAGTCGGGAAATCATTTCCCCATCTTCCGTGATACGAGCACTCCCTTGATTGAAATAATATATCTAAAAGTTACTAATATCGTCCCCCGCTTGGGGTGAATTTACTGTTTTTTTACACAATATCGGGAAAAATTCACCAAAAAACATCCAATCGTCCCTGAACCACCCTGTTTTCAAGCTCATGCAGCGGCCGATTGCCTTTTTCAATACACTCTCCGTTACGCACGTCAAACCTCCAGCCGTGCTTTGGGCAAGTCAGTTTGCAGTCCTGCAGAGCCAGTTCAGGTATATTGGTTGCGTGATGTGGACATCGACTATCAAATACTTTTATATCGTCATTATCCGCATATATAAACAAATCACGTTCATCCGTATGCACATAGGTGACTTCTTTATCTCCTACCTCATCAACCGCAATCACATCATGCCAGGTTTCCTTATGCCCTAGCGATTGCGGATCAAATTCCGGGATATCCATATCAAGAATAATGTCCACAGCCCAGATGATTTTACTCAATCCCAGGGTTGGGAATGCCACAAACAAGGCATCAATGATTTCATCTGCTGTTACACCAAGCTGCAATGCTCTTGTCAGATACTGTCTTAATCCTGCTTCCGTCTGATTATCGACTTTGGTGATAACTGAGATAATTGCGCGCGTTTTCGGCTGCAGATGCTCGCCTGCCTGTTTAACGAACTCAAAATAGGATTTCATTTCGCCCGGGCGAACTTTCATTAAATAATTTAGTGCATCACTCATCGTTAGCCTCTTTAAATTTCCTTTCCATTTTTATGGAATATTTCGATACCGGGTCATTATATAGATCTTCAATACTGAAGGTTGCAACTGGATTATTGTAATTATAGTGTATAAACATAATATGCAATTGTGGGTCATTGGTTGCTACCAGTTCTTCCTTGTTCTTGAACAGCAATGATTCCCAGACAAGTTTTTGTACAGGAACCCTGACGATAATAATTCCGGTTGCACGACTTTCTTTTTGTGTGCAGGCATTGTTATTACCTTTCTGAAAGCAACGTATTTTTACATCAATCACCGGTGCGCCAGTTTCTTTATCGACAGGTCTAAATGAAGACTCTGCAAAATCCAGCACCAGATATTTTTTCAGTCCAAATACTCCAAAATAATCACCTGTTACGAATAGACCAGCCACGCCGAGCACGATAAGCGAAGCTATCAGTATATTTCTGAATGTTTTAGTCACGCCCGAATTTAATCACGTCTAAGTTTATCTGTAGTTGCAATCGGTGTTGGATAGCTTCGCACTATAATAAATGAAGAAACAATAAATGTGATTAATGTGGTTAACTGGATCATATTTGATGTTGTTTCACTGATAAATTGAGATTGCACTGCCAGTACGGCTATCAACAATGAAAACTCACTCGCCTGCCCTAATCTGAATCCGACTTCTCTTGAGATATGCTTTTTCTCACCTTCGCTCTTTAGCAAATAAGCAAAGACCTTTGGTTTCACCACAAGTATTAATATTGCAAGCAATAAGGCGGGGGCAATGATTTCACCTGTCATACTGATGTTGTAGCCTGCCCCTAGTGAAAAGAAAAAGATTATCAGAAAGAAATCACGTAATGGTTTCAATCTTTCGGTGATAAATAGCGCTATCGGACTGGACGCCAGTGATACGCCTGCCACAAATGCCCCAATCTCATGTGACAAACCGATTAAGGTAGCAAGCTCTGCAATACCCAGACACCAGGCGATGGCCAATAAAAATATGTACTCGTGGATCTGATCGTATTTAATAATCAACTTAATCAACACATAACGCTGTATCAACCATGCGATGCCAATCAAGACAGGCAATGCACACAATTCCAGCAAGATATCTGTCAGCAGATCCCCACCTTTGCCATATCCCTGTAGTAACAAAAGAATGATAATGGCAATTAAATCCTGAATTAACAGGATACTGATGATGATCTGGCCGGTATGCTTGTGATGCAGCGTCGTGGTCGGCAACAGTTTCAGCCCAATAATCGTACTTGAAAACATGGTGACCCCTGCAATCAATATCGATTCTGCTACTGAATAACCAAATGCAATGCCTATCGAATAACCCAATAATGAAAAAATGAATGAGCTAATCAACGTAACTTTCAGGGCTTTACCCAACATTGTCATCAACTGCCTGGGCAAAAGATCAAGTCCAAGTAAATAAAGCAGAAATATAATGCCGATTTTAGAGATATCCGTGATCAAACTTGCATCATCTATCAGAGCAAGTCCCCAGGGTCCCAATAAGATACCAAGAATGATATAACCCACTATCATCGCCTGACGCGCGAACAATGCCAGAGTTGCGAACACGGCGGCTCCTGTGAAGATCAGGAAGATTGAATAGACTATTGAGTTATCAGGCATAGCTGCAGTATAAAGGGTATTAATTGGGAGTTATTAGCCCTTTCTAATATTTTTTAACTGTTTTAACAATCTTGCCTCTGACACTGGCATGGCAGTCTTTAGCTCCTGCGCAAACAGCGACACTCGAAATTCCTCCAGCATCCAGTGAAATTCATCAAGTTCTTCACTGATATTGTCTGAGTTGCTATTTTTTTCTGTGAGCTGCATCCATTCATCCCACAGAGGCTTTAACTGTGCCAGTTTACTGGCATCTTTTTCGGGTGAATACGATAGTTTTTCCAGTCGTTTCTGGATCGCATCGAGATAGCGTGGCATAGAATTCAAATAAACCAGCGGTGTCTCTTCTGCAAAGCCATCATAGATGAGCATTGAAAGTTGTTCTTTAATATCTGCAAAGGCCCTGAGTGACGATGGATGCATACTACCTTTCATGGTGATTGTAATTTCGTGATGTCTTTTTAAAATATCTGTTACGAGGCCACATAATTCATTACCTGTCTCGATTAATTTTGGGACGCCCTGCTTAATGGATGTATCAAAATCTGCCTTTGTGCGTGCCATCTTGCCATCAGGTAGAAACAATTGTTCAAGCACAGCGTAAAGAATACTTTCTACCATTTCATCAACCGAGCCTAATGCTGCGTAATACAGTTTTATTTTATCGAGCTTCGGCAGGTTCTTTTTCAGATATTTGAGATCTTTAATCAATACCAATGAATAAAGTCTGAGTAAGCCATAATGCATGTATTGATTCGCTTTCTTCGCAGACTCGAAATGTTGAATCAACACAGAATCATGATTATCTACCAGGGCAGGATAAGCCTTGATGGTTAATCCATTCACCTCTGTTTCCACTACTTCTGGCAAATCATCAAAATCCCACTGTGTAAAAGATTCTTCTGGGTTCTGAAGATTCGGTAACTGTGTGAGAGAATCTTCCATGTGTGTGGATAGATCTGATTTAAGCTGATGCAGACAACGACCACTACTCAGCACATTAGCATCCTGATCCAGCACACGGATATTCATCTTTAAATGTTCTGGTAATTCAGTCTGTTTCCAGTCTTCATCTTTTATCTCTATCCCCTTTCGTCTAAAGAAATACTCGGAGAGATTGCGCGTAATCGATGATGCATCTGTATCAATATGTTGTATGCATTCTTTAACGGTCTCGGGAATGGGCACTAACTGACGCCTGATACGTTTTGGCAATGAACGTAGCAGGACTTCGATCTTTTCTTTTAACATTCCCGGTACCAGTTGTTGTAGATGATGTTCATCAATCTGATTCAGCACATGCAATGGAATGTCGATGGAAACACCATCACTTTCATGTCCCGGTTCAAATTGATAGCTTAGTGGCAACTGAATGTGATTTATCGCCAGATTATCCGGATAGCTGAGCTCTGTGACAGCATCTGCCTGATGCAGCATGATCTCGGCAGATTCCATATAAAGATATTCCTGATCTGATTGCTCTTTTTCTTTACGCCATTTCTCAAATTGTGCTGTTGCATAGATGCCTTCAGGGACCCGACTGTCATAAAATTGATAAATCGCTTCATCATCCAGAATATCTATCCTTCTCGATTTCTTTTCTAATTGTTTAATCTCTTCAATCACCTGATGATTGTGCTTATAAAATTCAGCTTTTGAATTGAGTTCTTCATAAACCAGGGCATGACGTATAAAGATATGACGCGCTTCCTCAGGATCAACCGGCCCAAAATTTATCCTGTTTCTGGCAACCACGGTCAAACCAAACAGCATTACTTTTTCGTAACCAGACACCTGTTGCGCTCTGGCATCCCAGTATGGTTCTGAGTAATTTCGTTGCAAAAGATGTTTACCGACATTCAACAACCATTGCGAATCGATCTTTGCGACAACTCTGGCATAAAGACGTGTTGTTTCAGCCAGTTCAGCAGCAACCATCCACTTGGGTGTTTTTGAGAATTGGCCCGATCCGGGAAAGATATGCAGTTTGATATTTCTTGCGCCAAGATATTCATTAGTATCTGTCTTCACCGCAACATGACTCAACAGCCCACTTAACAAGGCGCAATGTATGTTTTGATATTCCGCAGCTTCTGAGTTTCTGGACAGATTCATGTCTGCGGTCAATCTGGATAATTGTCGATGTATCTCCTGCCATTCAAGCATGCGCAAATAAGAAACGAATTTTTGCCCACACATTTTTCTCAATTGGCTTTTGGATAGTTTTTTTGCCTGCTTTTTTTGGATTTTTGCCTTTTTTTTTGTATAATATAATAAATGGAGAAAAGTTATGAAAGAAAAAAGAGAGAAAATTAGAGATCACTTAAAGAGTAGAATCCCTGAAGATGTTCGAGAGCACGCCAAATCGGCAAGGACACACATGCGCGAAAGTATCAAAGCATTAATCCCGCCAGAAGCTTTAGACCACCGCCGAGCTGCAAAAAAAGAAGCTC
>JAIVVP010000138.1:0-5165 GCA_049189775.1 Gemmatimonadota bacterium
GTGCCCTCTGATAAAGTTTTACTGTCCCTTGTGTACCATAGTGAATCCCGTTTTTACGGTAAAATGTTTCGCGTTAGCCATTTTCTGCCTATGTATTTCACTATCAGTCATGGCGGAATTGCTACTCAATTCTGGGCCAAATATACTGATCATCTGCCTATAGACTATAAAGATGAAATGAAACCGCGTCAGCCGGCAGACTGGGATCCCCAGAAATTTAATAAGTCACATATGAGAGACATTGATTATGTCCTGGTTCAGCAGCCACCAAAATGGGGAGACAGAACCATGATCAAATATGCCAGGCAGGCCAGGCGTACCTTGCGCCCTCTGGCAACCCGGATCGAATGCCAGGGGTACTGGTGTCTATACAAAAAAAACGATCAATAAAATTCATAGCCTTAGTGAAGCAAAATAACAATGAGACTGGATGAGGTAAAGTGTGCCAACTGAAATTACCGTAGTCATTCCCACATTCAATGAGAGGGAAAATGTAAGCCCGATTATTGAAGCTATAGAGCGTTCTCTTGGATCTATCTCATGGGAAATTATTTTTGTCGATGATGATTCTCCAGACGGAACAGCTGATCACGTTCAAAGCATTGCCAGGAACGACCCACGGATCCGCTGCATCAAACGAGTAGGTCGACGCGGCCTGTCATCTGCGTGTATTGAGGGCATATTGGCAAGCTCATCACCCCATGTGGCAGTGACAGATGCAGATATGCAGCATGATGAAGGCATTCTCCCTGATATGTTAAATGCCCTCATCAATGAGAATAACGATCTTGTTGTTGGTACACGATATCTGCAAGGTGGCAGTATGGGCACCCTGGCATCTGACAGGGTAAAAATCAGCAGAATAGCAACATGGCTTGGGCGATTGTTTCTTAAAACAGAGATTAGCGATCCAATGAGTGGTTTCTTCATTGTTCGGAAAGAATACTTTAATAAAATCTGCAATAAATTATCAGTAAAAGGATATAAGATTCTTCTGGATATTCTGATTTCTTCAGGTAAAGAAATCAGGGTTAAGGAGATACCTTATGTGATGCGGTCACGCCTTAGAGGCGAAAGTAAACTGGATACCCTGGTTGTCTGGGAATATTTTATGTTGATCGCCGATAAATTCTTCGGCCGGGTCATCCCCCCAAGATTTGCCCTGTTTATCATGGTTGGAGCAGTTGGCGTCGGTGTACATCTATCGGCCTTGTTTGTTCTGCATAAAATACTTCTAATCGATTTCATGTACTCGCAAGCAACATCGACAATCATAGCCATGACCAGTAATTTCATTCTGAATAATATCTTTACCTATAGAGACATGCGGCTGCATGGGTTTAAATTTTTTCGTGGTTTGTTGAGTTTTTACATTGCCTGCAGTATTGGTGCTCTGCTCAATGTTTTGTTCGCGGAGTTCCTGTTTAACCAGGCTGTGCCATGGTTGCTAGCAGGATTTCTTGGTGCAGTTATTGGTTCTGTCTGGAATTATGCTATTAACTCAACGATTACGTGGAAAGAATAGCATCTTAAATTTCACTTATAGGAAAATTATTTACAGGCTTCTTTTATTGACTCATTAGCCTTGGCAATTTCCACCTGACGTGTCTCTTCATCTGCCCTGACATAGGTGCCGTCAGGTTGTACAAAAAATACTCTGGGCCTGTATGTAAGACTCCTTAATCTGGCCCTGGCTATTTCACAGTTCTTTTTTTGCCGGGCCTTTTCATCAACTGCGCGCTGTCTCTCCTTTGCCTGTTTTTCACGATTTTCTCTTCCCTTGTCGAGAATTTCCTGATCACTCTCCAGGGCTTCTTCTGCCTGGCTTCTATCAAAATTCGAGGGTGGCTTAATTGTTTCTGATTCAATCCCGTCTGCTGGCGGTTTCTGGGTGTAGTGGGTATTACCATGCTCATCTACCCATTTATATGCCTCATCTACCGCTTTATATGTAACTGCAAAAGTTGTTGAGCAGACGAATGTAAGGACTATAAATAGTATCGAGCGGCTTATATTGACTTGGTATGGGCACATTTTATGAAACCTTTTTGAGTCACAATACCGTAAGTATATAGATTAAATATTGCATTGTAAGCTATTGATTATAAATGTATCTGACCAATGCCAGGTGATAATGTTCAATTATGCTTTAATTTGCAGGAGGCTCAAAAGCTATTTCTGGAAATCAGCATTCAAAATAGCGGAAATTCGGAAAAAGGGGGCTAATGAATGCTCTTAAGGGAGAAGATACAGATTAGCGAGACCCGGGTACTGAAAAATTCTATTTTTGGATAGTGTTCACAAGTATTACTTTAGATCTACAAATTATCGTTCTCTGTAGGTAATGCGCCCTTTGCTTAAATCGTAAGGTGTCATTTCTACGGTCACTTTATCGCCGGTTAGAATTCGAATGTAATGCTTGCGCATTTTTCCGGAAATATGCGCGATTATTTCATGACCATTTTCAAGTTCAACACGGAACATTGTATTCGGAAGGGTGTCGGTTATCGTACCTTCCATCTCAATTACATCTTCTTTTGCCATTCGTTTATTTTACTCTGTTTTCAGAAAGGGCGCATTGTGCCTGAAATTAGGTGTTCTGGCAAAATCAGCCTGTACTTTGTGGGGGCTTGTCATGCCACTTTTCCTGATAGAAATATTCAAGAGGCTGATATTCATCCTTGTATTGCATCTTTTTGCAATCGGCAATCCAGTAACCCAGGTAAAGCCACTGTAGTCCCTGATTTCGTGCTGCCTCAATTTCGGTGAGAACCGCATAACGTCCCAGGCTTCGATGTGATTCGTCCGGATCAAAGAAGGTATAAACCGCAGACAGTCCATCCACCAGTTCATCAACAACGGCAACAGCCAGTAGCTTGTCATTAATATTCCTGAATTCATAAAATACTGTTGTCGCCCAATCGGTAATCAGAAAGTTGACGAAGCTATCAGGGCCAGGATTGTCCATACCACCTTCAGAATGTCTTGATTTCAGGTAACGTTGATAAAGGCTGAAATATTCATCATTAAATGTTGCTGATTTTTTTATAAGTTTGAGATCGCCATTTTTTGACCAATTACGTTTCTGATTTCGATTCATGTTGAAGTCATCGACGGGTAAGCGAATCGCTATACACGCATTACACTGTTGACACTGGGGTTTATAGATATGTTTTCCGCTTCGTCGAAAGCCATGCCTTGCCAGTGTCGTATAAATATTTTCATTCATTGGAAAATCGGGATCCGCGAACACGGTCTTTGCATTTTTTCCAGGCAAATAGTTACACTCATGCTCCGGTGTCATATAGAAGCCAAGCTTTAATTCCCTGATATTTTGCTTTGGACTACTCATGTTTCAAAGTCAGATATGTAAGGCCAGTCTGGTACAGATTTACCATTAACTTCACCACAAGAAGAAGCCAGAATATTGGAAAAGTCATTTCTTGGTATTACTATAGCCCCCAGACTTTTCAGATGATCACTGGTCACCTGGCAATCAATCAGATCGTAATCCAGTTTTTTTGATAAATGAACCAGATGAGCCAAACATATTTTTGAAGCATCCGTCGCGTGGCTAAACATTGATTCACCGAAGAATATCTTACCAATCGCGATTCCATAAAGACCACCAACCAATGTTTCTCCATGCCAGCATTCAACAGAATGCGCATGTCCAGATTCATGCAGTAATTGATAATTTTTGATGATTGATCTAGTTATCCATGTTCCGGGACTTGCCAGTCTTGGTTCTGCACAGGACCTTACGACATCTGAAAACGCCTGATCAAAGGTGACAAGATAATCAGCCTTACGTAAGGATTTTTTCAGGCTCCTGGATATTTTAAAATCATCAGGAAATAAAACACATCTGGGATCGGGAGACCACCACATGACGGGCTGGCCTTCACCGTACCAGGGAAAGATACCTTTGCGGTAGGCGTCTAGTAAGAGACCGGGGCTTAAAACACCACCAATTGCCAATAATCCATCGGGTTCATCCAGTGCATGACTGATGTCTGGAAATTCTTCGGCGAGAATATTTTCGGCAATCCAGTAGAATTTGTTTTTCGTAATCATGGTTATGGATTACATTCCCATGGCCTTCCCGTTTAATTTCACTCGGGTTTTGTTGTTACGACTAAATCCTTACCCAGTGCGGCATTTAAGATGCCTTTTGAACCGGATAAAGAAAATGATGTTTCGGCATAATTTCCATTGTTCATCAGGAAGCGAAAATAAATGACATTACCATTCTTCAGGTTATGCAAGGATTGTGATAATACTGTCTTATCCGTGATATAGCCTATGACATATTCAGCCCACCTGGGTTGTGAAAGGCAAAGCGCATCATTAATAGAACGGTTGCTTAGCTGCCGCTTGTCAACCTGAAAAGTAGGACATTGCTTCTTGGCAAGAAGCTCGAAGCTGTTTCGAATATTAAATCTTAAACGGATGACATCATTTACATCTCGATATATTTCCACTTTATAGCCGTCATCATTCTCAATGGTAGCGATACGTGTTTGATATCCGGAATCTGTGTCCGTGTGTGACACGACATTCCATTGTGCCTGGGCCTGACCTTGCACTGATATACTTAACAGGAATAGTGTAAGAATTATGTTTCGTCTCATCTGGCCTATAATATAACAATAAATAGCAATAGAAAAAACATTAATATCAATATTTATCTCTTTGATATTATTATAGTATTTATATAACTTAATCTGAATTATCAAGAGTATAGTTAAATTGTTAAATGGCTAATGACTGAATGACTGAGTAGAAAAGATGAATCGTAGAGACTTTCTTAAATTGTTACAGGCAAGTGTCCTGTTATTTAGCCCTGTAAAAGCCACACTGGCAGCCTCCCAAAAGCAGGGGACTGGCTTCGTTTACGATGATTTATTTCTCGAGCATTGGCTAGAGGAGGGTCACCCGGAATCTCCGGATAGGCTACGCAGCATCATGAAAACCATGGAGCAATCAGGATTACTGCAATATTTAAGCAGAATTCAGCCGAAACAGGATATTTTGCAAGAGCTTGCCCTGATTCATACTACGGAACACGTTCATGCACTTGAATTAAATCACAAACAATCAAATGAAGTAGCGTTAGCTGTAGTTGGCGCAATATTGGCTGCAACGGATGAGGTTTGTAGTGG
>JAIVVP010000139.1:0-5147 GCA_049189775.1 Gemmatimonadota bacterium
ATTTTTCATCGCCTCTGATTTCGACACCGGCCTCTTTGTACATTGGTGCAAGTTTTTTTAGTAACGGTTCGGCGATACTTTCTGCGACCAACAAACATTCCATGGTGTTACATGTTCCATAGCGTTGGGTCTTGGCGTTGTAGGCAACCTTGATTGCCTTGTCCATATCGGCATGGTCGTCAATATAAACATGACAGATGCCATCGAGATGTTTAATCACCGGCATACGTGCTTCTTTACTGACGCGTTCGATCAGGCCCTTGCCGCCGCGTGGAATGATGACATCAACATATTCAGGCATCTTCAGTAACTCACCTACTGCAGCGCGATCCGTTGTTTCGATCACCTGTGCAGCGTCACCAGGTAATCCACAAGCTTCCAGGCCTTCCTTGATTAATGCGGCAATAGCCTGGTTTGAATTGGCTGCTTCTGAGCCCCCGCGTAAGATGGTGGCATTACCAGACTTGAGACAAAGGCCTGCTGCATCCGCAGTGACATTAGGACGTGACTCATAAATAATACCGACCACGCCTAAAGGCACGCGCATGCGCCCGACCTTTATTCCAGAAGGCATTTCTTCCATTTTCGAAATCTCACCAATGGCATCGGGCAGTTCGGCCACTTGCCGCAGTCCTTCGGCCATGGCTTCTATCCTGGCCGGGGTCAGTTCAAGGCGGTCAAGCAATGCAGCATCCAGACCATTGGCTTTGCCTGCTGCAAGATCCAGTGCATTGGCTTCCAGTAGTTTTTCCTGCGATTCAATGATCAGATCGGCAATTTTTATCAGTGCCTTGTTCTTGGTAGCGGTATCCGCTTTCGCCATAATGCGAGAAGCAGCCCTGGCGCGTTTACCTGTGTCTTGCATGTATTCTTTAACATTCATTATATTAATACTTCTTATGTGTTCCTGAAATATGTTCTTGGATTAAACGGTTGCAGGGTTGATGTTATGTCCGGAAAAAGCCAACAGCAAGCCTAGCAAGGCATTCCAGGCAGTATGTTTTTCTGCGCTTTTGATGGTTCTGTCCAGTGCATTTGCCTGCTTTAATAATTTATATAATTTATTTATATCGTGTCTTTGTAAAATAGATTTAATCGCCTGTTTACGTTTGTTGTCCCAGATTCGATAGTCAGCAAATAATTTATCCAGCGTAACACCGTTGCTGAAATGATAGCCCATGGTACACAAGCGTCGATAATCCCACATCATTGGACCATAGATTGCCATCGGATCCAGGCCTTCACTTTTAAGGCTGTCTAACATTCTAAGCAGGCGCTTTGTTTCATTTGCATAAGCACATTCAATAAGGTCGAAGACATCAAAGCGTGTGCTATCGGTCACAGCTGAGATAACATCATCGACAGTGATTTCATCGTTGTCTACCAGCAAGCAAAGCTTGTCAATTTCCTGGCTGGCAGCGAGCATATTGCCCTCAACACGATCAGCGATCAGTTGTGCTGCATCTTCCGCAATTGTTTTATTATGTTTTTTTATGCGTTGACGGATCCAGTCAGGTAATTTACCAGCATCAATTGGCCAGACTTGAGTTGTTACGCCGACCTTGTCCAGAGATTTATACCACTTGCTATTCTGAATACGTTTTTCCAGTTTGTTACAGGTGATAAGTAAGACATTATCACCAGCGAGTTGTTCAGCGTACTCAGTTAAAACCTTTCCGCCTGCCAGACCTGGTTTGCTGGTACCCATGCGTAATTCAATAAGCCGCTTACTGGCGAATAAAGACATGCTGGCGTTTTCTTCAATCAGCCTGTTCCAGTCGAAGTCTTTGGTAACATCAAGCACGACACGTTCTTCTACACCCGACTCCCTGGCTTTGTGTCGAATGAAATCTGAAGCTTCATTGAGTTGTAGTGGCTCATCACCGCTGATCAGGTAAACCGGGGAAAGTCCTTTGCGATTAATTTCGTCAGGTAATTGTTCTACCCTTACTTGCATTACTGAATGGCAGCTCTAAGCCGCCGGAGGACAGAAGCAGCTACCTGTTTGGCGATCTCTCTCTTCAAAACTGATTCTTCCTGGACCTTGCCTAATACGGAGCCCTCATCGAAGGTAAGATCTCGTGTTGCCGCGACAGGCTCAGCTGTTGCTGTTGAGCCCCCATCCTGACTGGAAATTTTGACCATAGCATTAAAGCTAACCTGGTATTCCTCTGCCTTGCCTGTGGATGGTGAAACAGCCAGAACTTTTGTGTTAAAAACCTCATTACTCAAGGTGACGATATATTCTGCTTCTGATGCACTAGAGACTGGTTTTACACCAACATCTATTAGTTGTTTTTTTACCTCGGCAGCAAGGACACTGGCGCCTGACGATTGAACATAGATTTTTGTATCCAGTATTCCTTCCAGGTTTGTCCCTCTGAGCTGGAAACCACAGGCACTCAGCCCCATCAACAGAAAGGCCAGGCCAACAATAGTGGCTCTATTTAATGGGTATATTAGTGGTCTCATCTGGTGTTCCCTTATTAAATCCGACGTTTACAGAGGCCTAGCTTATTATGAAACGACGATATTCACCAGTCGTCCAGGCACAACAATCACCTTTCGAATCTCTTTATCAGCAATAAATTTTTGCACGTTGTCGTCAGAAATGGCGGTTTCTTCAATCTGCTTATTGTCCGCGTCGGTGGCGACGGTAATTTTTGCCCTTAATTTTCCGTTCACCTGGACTATAAGCTGTAACTCATTCTGCACCAGTGCAGTCTCATCAACCACCGGCCAGGCTGCATTTATCGCTGGTTCAGTGTGGCCAAACTCATGCCACAGGGTATCAGTAATGTGTGGGACAATCGGAGACAGGAGCAAAATAGATGTCTCCAGCCCTTCACGCATGATCGCCCTGCCATTATCAGAGTCATCTTTTGCCTGAGACAGGGCGTTGCTTAATTCCATGACGGCGGCAATCGCTGTATTAAATGTATAGCGACGACCAATGTCATCATTTACCTTGCTAATAGTGGCATGTATTTTAAGGCGTAATTTTTGTTGCGCGTCTGTCAATTCGTCCTTGTTCAATTCAGCAACATCGCCTGTTTGCAGGTGTGTGACCGAGAGCTTCCAGAGTCTTTTCAGAAAACGATATGCACCCTCAACCCCGGCATCAGACCATTCCAGGCTTTGTTCAGGTGGTGCAGCAAACATGGTGTAAAGACGAACTGTATCGGCACCATAACGATCGATCAGGCCCTGAGGATCTACACCGTTATTTTTTGACTTGGACATCTTTTCTATGCCGCCAATCGATACCTCCTGTCCATCTGCCTGTAATGTCGCCCGGACTGCAGCACCTTTATCGTCATGTTCGACCGTGACATCAGCCGGGTTAAACCATTCTTTGGAACCATCATCATTGATACGGTAATAGGTTTCAGCGATGACCATGCCCTGTGTCAGTAATTTACTGAAAGGCTCATCGTTTTCTACCAGCCCTTCATCCCTCATCAGCTTGTTAAAAAAACGTGCATAAAGTAAATGCAGGATGGCATGTTCGATACCGCCAATATATTGATCTACTGGCAGCCAGTATTTGGCGCGGTCATCCAGCATCGAGTCAGATGCATCAGGACAGCAATAGCGGGCGTAATACCAGCTGGATTCGAAAAAAGTATCAAAGGTATCTGTTTCACGAACCTCACCATTGCCGAGATCATAAAATGCCGGCATTTTTTTCAGTGGTGATCCTGAGCCATCAACGATGACATCCTCCGGTAGCCGAACGGGAAATTCAGAGGCTGTTTTCGCTTCACCATCTGCATCCGTAATAATGGGAATGGGACAACCCCAGTATCGTTGTCGAGAAACACCCCAGTCACGCAAACGGAAATTGATCTGTTTTTCGCCCTTGCCATGTTCTTTGAGCCAGTCGGCGATCGCATTAAACGCAGCTTCTGAGTCCAGTCCATCAAAGGGCCCGGAATTTCCGAGCATGCCTTTTTCAAGGTACGCTTGTTTTTCAATACTGCAGTCAGAACCATCGGTACTGAAGATAACCTGTTTGCGTTCGATACCGTATTTTTCAGCGAATTCCCAGTCACGCTGATCATGACCCGGGACGGCCATCACAGCGCCGGTGCCATAGCCCATGAGCACGAAATTTGCGACATACAGTGGCACGGCCTCACCACTAACCGGGTGAATCACATTTAGCCCGAGTGCCATGCCTTTCTTTTCCATGGTCTCCATTTCGGCCTCGGTGACGCCACCCTTCTTACATTCTTCTATGAAGTCCGCCAATTCGGGGTTGGACTCAGAGGCTTGCAGGGCAAGTGGATGTTCAGCAGCGACAGCAACATAAGTGACACCCATTAAGGTATCAGGCCGCGTGGTATAGATGCCGATCTTCTCTTCGCTGTTCTCAAGCTGAAAATCCATAGTCACACCTTCAGACCGACCTATCCAGTTACGCTGTTGTGTCAGGACACGCTCCGGCCAGCCCGGGAGCTTATCCAGATCGTCCAGCAATTCCTGTGCATAGTCCGTGATCCGGAGAAACCATTGTTCAATATTACGTTTCTCCACAACCGCACCTGAGCGCCAACCCTTGCCATCAATAACCTGCTCATTGGCCAGCACGGTCTGGTCTACAGGATCCCAGTTCACTGTCGCTTTTTTACGATAGGCCAGGCCCTTGTCTACCAGGCGGGCGAATAACCACTGTTCCCATTTGTAATAATCCGGATCACAGGTGGCCAGTTCACGATCCCAGTCATAGGCAAATCCCAGACGTTGCAACTGTGCCTTCATGTATTCGATATTTGAACGTGTCCATTCAGCAGGCGGCATGCCACTCTTAATCGCGGCATTTTCAGCGGGCAAGCCAAAGGCATCCCATCCCATCGGCTGCATGACATTTTTACCCTGCATACGTTGATAGCGGGAGATAACATCGCCGATGGTGTAGTTTCTGACATGTCCCATGTGCAACTTGCCACTGGGGTAGGGAAACATGGAAAGGCAGTAGAATTTTTCCCTGGAGGGATCTTCTGTAGCCTTGAAGGCCTGGGTGTCTTCCCAGTTTTTCTGGACGTCTGTTTCTATGCTCGAAGGGTCGTAATGCTGATCCATGTATAAATAATATTTTTGCTTGTTATAAAGCCGCAAGGATACAGCAGGGGGTGTGGTGCGAA
>JAIVVP010000140.1:0-5128 GCA_049189775.1 Gemmatimonadota bacterium
GCTATGGCTATCGCTGTGAGGAACCCAGAGATCTGGCAGATTTATACTGTCGCTCTCGCGGAGAGGGCTTTGGTGATGAAGTAAAACGTCGCATTATGATTGGCACTTATGTACTTTCCTCCGGATATTACGATGCTTATTATCTAAAGGCACAAACACTTCGTCGAATGATACGTGATGATTTTCGTAATGCACTGGAAGATGTTGATGTCATTATTGGGCCAACCGCACCGCAAACAGCTTTTAAGTTAAATGAATTCATTGATGATCCAATCAGTATGTATTTATCAGATATTTACACCGTGTCGGTGAACCTGGCGGGTCTCCCTGCCATCTCTGTTCCTGCTGGTTTTACCAACGAACTCCCGGTGGGCATGCAAATCATCGGTAATTATTTCGCTGAATCCAGATTGCTGAATATTGCACATCAGTTTCAATTAGCCACAGACTGGCATCAACAATCACCTGAAGGATTTGAATAGTCATGGCCATTGAGACGGAATGGGAAACAGTTATCGGGCTGGAGATACATGCCCAGCTTGCTACCAAAAGTAAGATATTTTCAGGCGCTGCGACGACCTATGGCGCAGACGCAAATACCCAGGCCTGTGCCGTAGATCTGGGCCTGCCGGGTGTTTTACCTGTTCTCAACCAACAAGCCGTTGAGATGGCCATCAAGTTCGGTCTGGCTGTGGATGCACATATTGCTGATAAATCAGTCTTTGCGCGCAAGAATTATTTCTACCCGGATCTGCCAAAAGGCTATCAAATCAGTCAATTTGAGTTGCCCATTGTCGGTAATGGCGATATTGAGATTCAATTAGCCGATGGCAGCAAGAAAATTATTGGTATCACCCGCGCTCATCTGGAAGAGGATGCAGGAAAATCCGTCCATGATGGCTTCTTTGATAATACCGGAGTCGATCTGAATCGTGCCGGAACACCGTTAATAGAAATTGTCTCTGAACCTGATATGCGTTCCGCTGAAGAAGCCATTGCCTATCTGAAAAAAATCCATTCCATTGTTCGTTATCTAAAAATATGTGATGGTAATATGCAGGAAGGCTCATTTCGATGCGATGCCAATGTCTCTGTTCGCCCCAAAGGACAAAAAGAACTGGGTACCCGAACTGAACTCAAGAATCTGAATTCTTTTAAATATATCGAACAAGCGATTGAATTTGAAATTGAGCGCCAGATTGATGTTATAGAATCCGGCGGTACAGTCGTTCAGGAAACTCGTTTATACGATCCCGTAAAAGGTGAAACACGAACCATGCGTAGCAAGGAGGAAGCCAACGACTATCGTTACTTTCCAGATCCTGATCTACTTCCTGTATGTATTGATCAGGAAACCATTGAAGCCATCAGAAAAGAACTCCCCGAATTACCAGCAGCCAAACGCGAAAGATTCATTAAAGAATTTGGCCTGTCGGAATATGACAGTGATGTGTTAACTGCCAGCCGTGATCAAGCTGAGTATTTTGAAGACACAGTCAATGCCGCCAATGGTGAAGCAAAATTAAGTGCCAACTGGGTCATGGGGGAATTATCAGCAGTCTTAAACAAAAATAATACTGACATAACAAATAGCCCGGTCAGCGCAGAAATGCTCGGAGGCATGATCAAACGCATTAAAGACAACACCATCTCCAGCAAAATCGCCAAACAGGTCTTTGAGGCCATGGTTAACGATGAAGGCAGTGCCGATGAAATCATTGATAATCAAGGGCTTAAGCAAGTCACCGACACAGGCGCCATCGAAAAACTGGTTGATGATGTCATTGCTGCCAACCCTGATCAGGTCAAGCAATACCAGGAAAGTCCCGCTGATAAACAGGGTAAATTAATCGGCTTCTTTGTCGGACAAATCATGAAACAATCCAAAGGCAAGGCCAACCCGCAACAGGTCAACCAGCTACTGCAAGAAAAATTAAAATGATTGACCAGGTAACAAATCTATTCGACACACCAGAGGCTATTACAAAGGATTCAATCAACCTTGAAACAGCAAAGATTGCATGGAAAGATCTGGAAGTTTATTTTGCCTCAGGCAATGTCATCCATGTTTCAGCAGAACTGGATCTGACCGAAGTTGCCCTGCAGATTACAGATGATAATGCCGAATCACTTAAACACTGGATGTCGAAAGGCATGATAGATGTTGTCACAGACAAGCAAGCAAAAGAATATGCAGATACCGAAGCCACTGTCTGGGCCGTCGTTATCAAACCATGGATATTGACCCAGTCCATTAAACACCAGGGCTAGACACTTTTTTACTTCCTTAAATTACTATGAATAAAAAAATTCGCATTGACTATTTTTCTGATGTGCTCTGCGTCTGGGCGTATATCGCACAGATCAGGCTGGATGAACTGAAACAACACTATAATGACGAACTCGATATACAGTATCACTTCATCCCCTTGTTTGGCTGTACCGCAAAACGCATTGGCGAAGGCTGGCAAGACAGAGGAGGATTCAAGGGCTTTGGTCAACACGTCAAGGAAGTTTGTTCACAGTTTGATCATGTTGATGTTCATAATGATATATGGACAACACCCATTGCCAAAACATCTGCAAGCAGTCACCTGTTTCTGAAAGCAATACAATTACTTGAAGCAAAAGGGCATATCTCAAAAGATAATGTCCATGACAATAATTCATTGTTTGAATTAATTACATGGGAAATCCGGCTGGCCTTTTTCCAACAAGGTCTGGATATCTCTCACATGGACACTCTGTTTACGATAGCAGAACAATATAATCTACCTACCGATATCCTCAGGGATCTCATCGAAAATGGCGAAGCACTGGCCGCCTTATGTCGTGATGTGGAGCTAAGAGATGAATACAGAGTCGAAGGCAGCCCTACCTTCATCCTCAACGAAGGCCGCCAGAAACTCTACGGCAACATCGGCTACAAAATAATCGAAGCCAACGTACAGGAAGTCCTCAACCGCCCAGAAAACCAGGCCACGTGGTGTTGAGAAACTGAAAGCAAGGGGTTGCCCCCTTATATCGTACCGACAAATCGTCAGGATAGACGATTTGCACGGACATAGTCCGCCACGAAGTGGCAAAGTACAGGGAAGTGCTTTGTGAGCAAATTAATGATTTTAAGGTTGTTTGAACAGGCAAGGATTGTTCCCGACAATCCCTTTGTATTTCCTCCATCCATGGAGGTCAGACTTCAAATGAGCGACCTGGTAAGTTTGATGTGCAGGAACGACCTTTGGGGTTGTTTTCATTGGAAAAGCAAAAAAAGTTTTGTACATGGATGTACTTATGCTGCGATCGCATGGATGCTAAGGAGCAGCGAACTCGCCATAGTGGCGAAACAAATAACTAAAAGAATAATGAAGATTAAATTGACTGGATGCTGGTATCCACCAGCATGACGATAGAAGACTACTGTTTATACAACCACTTCAAAATCTCATCCTGCACCTGTGTGCCAATCCCATTCTGAATACCAGGAGTATTCTGCAGGGAGACAACAACATAATTCTTGTTACTTTGACTACGTACATAACCCGCCATCGCCCTGACGCCATTGATCAAACCTGTCTTCATTCTCACTTGACCTGCAGGAATAGCCCCTTTTAAGCGCTTACGCAAAGTACCATCGATCCCCAGCATGGGTAGTGATGCCATAAACTCTGGCTGATAGGGACTATGATAAGCATGCTCCAGTAACTTACCCATGGTTGTCGCAGAGACCCTTGCCTTGCGTGATAAACCTGAACCATTATCCAGAACTAATTCCGGTGCCGGGATACCTATAGACAGCAACCATTCATGTATCGCCTGCCTACCCAGTACTTTGCTACCTTTTCCCTCCATATGACTAGACTCCAGTTTCTCCTTACCAATTGTAAGTAATAACTGGCGTGCCATCACATTATTACTGTATTTGTTGATGTAGGTAATAATTTCACTCAGTGGTCTGGATGTCGCCACATAGAATGGTTTTTCACCATTGATTCTTGTCTTCCCGACTTTCCCTGTTATTGTCCCACCCATATCTTCCCATAGTGATTTAAATACCCCATAAACATATTGGTCATTCGGGATCATGGTGCGCAATAAATGTTGGTGACCGCAGGAGCGAGGATAATCTCCTGAAAATGTGACAACTGTATCCTCTCCCTGTCTGGAGATATTATGTTTGAGATGTCGGTGCTTTCCACGACATCGACCTTTGGTTAATTTTACTTTATTGTTTATCTTCATCGTTGCTGCAGGAGGATCAGCATAGATATGCAAACCATTTTTTTGCGGTACAAAATTAAATTGATGTGCCTGAAAATTCACCAATGCAGCATCCGGGAACACATTATATGCCCGATAGGGTTTTTTATCGAAGTCTCCAGGTGAACCTGTCTCCTCTTCAAACTCCCCGTCATCAATTAAGAAATCACCTTTGATGTGTTTCAAACCTTTCGCCTGCAAGGTAAATAAAATATGCCAGAACGCCTCTCTTACCAGGAATGGGTCACCCCCACCCTGCATGATTAAATTACCATCCAATGTACCGTCAACAAGTGTTCCATCAATATAAAAATTAGTTTCCCAGGTATATGTCGGACCCAGGAGCTCGAGGGCAGCATATGTAGTGATTAATTTGATGCTGGATGCAGGGTTACGCGGTGTATCAGCATTCATCACCAGCAGGGGCTGTTGTGTATCTATCTCCTTGATGTATAAACTCAGAGAGTCTTCCGGCAAGTGATAGTGCTTGAAAATACGTTGAACTGATTTAGGCAGATCATTCAGGCCCGCGCTTTCTGTACTGATACTGACAGTAAGAATTAATGCCCCAAGAATTACAGAGAATAAATTATGGATTGATTTCATATTCATTGATTGTTACATAAGACTGAGGCTAAAGCCCAGAGATCAAGAGTCATTTTGAAACAAATTATACTTCAACGTTTTGTACATGGATGTACTTATGCTGCAATCGCATGGATGCGAGGGAGCAGCCACTCCCGTGAACGACTTCATGGATGCAGGTACTTAGGATTTGCCTGGAGCAAAAATCCTGACATTACGTCCATGTAAATCGCTGCTCTCGGACTCCTCGACTCTGTCTCCTGATTCATTCTACCTCCTGCATCCT
>JAIVVP010000141.1:0-5125 GCA_049189775.1 Gemmatimonadota bacterium
TTAAAAGTGAACAACACGTAACAAGGCAAATCAACGCGGACAGTCAAAAGCTACGCTGCGCTCCACTTTTGTCTGCCGGTTATTTGCGACGTTAGAAGCACTGGCTAGTAAATATTTTCCAATGTGAGCTAATCATTGCGTTTGTGCTTCTTTCCATGCTTGTCTTTATGTTTCCCATGCTCTTTTTTATGGCCATATTTCTTGTCTAACTTTCCGGGAAGAATATCTTTTGTATATTTCTTCCAGTCTTTCTCGGCATCATGACTTGAATACCAACCGTGATCAGTATGCTTGTAATAAATACCATCAATAAAATAATAATTCGGCAATCCTAAGACAACGTAGATACCAAGATCGGAATTGTATTCCAGCTCATGTTTCTTGTGTTTATGGCGATATCCGTGTGCTGGTGCATGGGGTGGTGGTTTTTTATGTTTGTGTTTATGTCCGTGTTCATGAACCTCGACGACAGCACAAGATGACAGGATCATGGCTGAAGTAAGCATAAATAATACTATTGCTAATGTTTTAAGAATTTTCATTTCATTCATATCTCGTCAGTCAAACTATTGTTAATGTAGCCATTATGACAAAAAATAATGTCACATGTTTAAACTCACTCCTGACAAATCCGTAACTGGGTCACAATAAAGGCAATAAGTGGTGTCAGATACAACTTTAATACAATTCACCACGATGGTTAAAGTGCAAAGATAAAGTTGATATTACCACTGATTACAGAGGGTCAGAGAGAAGATGCGGAGGTATCTTGTTGGTTCATCACTCGTCCTGCGCTTTCCCTCAGTATCACTGCCAGATTTTTCTTTGCCATCCGGTAAAGTCCCAGGAACGGTGCCAGGTGTAGTTTGATCACACCATCGTAGAGGCGCTCTTCATCCGGGGATAATCCAAGCACCAAGCCGTCGGTGTCGGTTATCGATGGTGCGTCGGTGCCGAACAGCCGATCCCAGAAGCTGAAAATGTGACCAAAGTTCTTGTCGTAGAAGTCGGGGTGATTAACATGGTGGACCATATGATATGCCGGGCTCACGAGAACCCGCTCGAATATTCCGAAACTCACAGGCAGATGATAATGACTGGTCAGAAATCCCAGGAAGTATAACTGAAACGCAATTGCCGACGCCTGCCATACATAAACCCGCTCCATGATGGTCGGATCGATCCATTCCAGGATCCCCACATACAGACCCACAAGGCCAACGTAGGCGAACGTATCGATAACAAATATGACGGGATGATCCCGGACTCCGGTGAAGGGTGTCAGGACCTTTGCACTATGATGTGCCTTGTGAAATTCCCACAAGGCTGGAACCTTGTGGTATAGAACGTGCACGGCAAACTGCGAGAAATCTCCGATAATGGCCCCAACGACAAACACGATTCCGGTCAGAGCGACATTTTCGGGTATCGCGATACCGAGGGTACCGAGGTCATCTAGGGATTGTATGATCGATGTGCTTACCTGCCACCTGGAAACCAGCTCAATACCGGCATAAGACAACAGGGTCAATAGAGCTGGATAGACAAACAGACAGATGTAGTCGATACGAGCTGACGGATGTAGATAAACCCTGGCTGGAAGTGTGGTCTGCCAGAAACTGCGCAAGGAAACTCGCTGCGGAAGGAAAAGCAGGTAAACAGCGAGCAGGCAGACGATCGTGAGTGCCAGCGACAAGCCTATCTCACCATAGTCAAACTGCGATCCGAAGACTTCGGTCACTGGATCGAGCGCAAACTCCAACCAGGGATGCTGGTCGAAAATTACCGTAAGGTCTACGTCGTAGTCTGTTGCATCTGCACTTATGCTTGCTGTATGGTCACTCACTTATACAATCTCTAATATGCACAAATCGCTGTACATTGTTCCGGATCAGGATCATTGCACTTTCCTGAAATATCGAAGCCGACCATCGCCTGGCATCTTGACATAGTGAATATCGCAGTTACCTGCGTCCCATCACTAAGCTCATAGTTGCAACTAAAAGTATTATAATTCTTTATATCTGCTCCTATAAACTTTTCAGCAGGATATGGTTCGTCACTCCTTGAACTATAGATGGTAAAACCATTCCTCACGGCACTGCTCCATGCAGGCTCAGTTACAGAAATACTCTTTGGGCATGGCACCCGGTGCGGCCAATCGGCAAACGCGAATTCGATATTCGTGGAAAATATTACGATAAGAAAAATTAATGTTCTTTTCATCATTTATCACCTTGAGCAACATAATGTCGCCGATTTCGAATATCTTAACCGCTTGGACATACCTTTCATATCCCATAAATCAGGGTTATGGGATTTAATTATCTTGCGGCACAGGAAAGCGGAAGTTCAGATATAGATAATGTTATGCTTCCACATCAAGACAACATCACCATAAGCTGTAGATAAGGATCTTTATTTGTAATCTTAACGTTGAGGAGTAGCACGTTGAAAAAATCAATTGTATTTTTTGCTGCATTGCTTGTATCAAGCAGTGTGTATTCAGAAAACAAGTCTCACTGGGGATACTCGGGCCATGAAGGCCCTGAGAACTGGGCAAAATTAAGTTCAGACAATTATGCTTGCTCAGGTAAAAATCAGTCACCTGTAAATTTGACCGGATTTACTGAGGCTGATTTGTTGCCCATTCAATTTAATTACAAACAGGGTGGTTATGAAATTCTGAATAATGGACATACTGTTCAGGTAAATTACGAAAAAGGTAGCAGTATTACAGTTGACGGGCATACATTTGATTTATTGCAATTCCATTTTCATGCACCCAGTGAAAACCATATCAATGGTCGTTCCTATCCACTGGAAGCGCACCTTGTCCATGCTGACAAAGATGGAAACCTTGCAGTAGTAGCAGTCATGTTTGAACAAGGTTCTGCGAACGAGGGGCTTAAAAAAGCCTGGTCAATGATGCCAAAGCACACTGGTGACAAGCACGAATTATCAGAAGCTGTTGGTGCGGATGATATCTTGCCAAAAAATCGGGACCATTATCGTTTTAATGGTTCACTAACCACACCACCTTGTTCCGAAGGCGTGCGCTGGCTGGTTATGAAGAATGTGGTCGAGGCATCAAAAGAACAGATTGATACATTTTCAGATGTTTTACACGAACCGAATAACAGACCATTACAGGCCGTCAATGCTCGCATTATATTACAGTGAAAACATAACTATTTTGACTGTCAGGATAACTATCTTAAGTCATATATTTTGATTAAGGTTCTGGTAGTATCGTGCGGATAGATATCAGGTGACCAATAAAAACAATTATTAATAAGGACAGTTTTAATGAAGAATCAATTGAACAGTACACATCGTTCTCATATTCGAATATCGCAAGGAACAGGCATTGCAGTAAGCTTGTGCCTGGCTTTAGGGTTTAGCCAGAGTGCATTCTCCACGGGCGGCGGTCTGGTTACTGATGACACCTCATCGCTGGTTAGTGTTGGCAAAAAAGAAACATATTCGCCCTATGCGCAGCGTGACTTCCCTGACAGACCGCTTTGGGGTGATACACATTTACATACCGCCATTTCATTTGATGCTGGTGCTTTTGGTGCCACACTGCTGCCACCCGATGCCTATCGTTTTGCCAGGGGTGAAGAAGTAATTTCATCTACCGGCTTGCCTGTCAGGCTGTCCCGTCCACTGGATTTTCTGGTGGTGGCCGATCATTCCGACAATATGGGCTTATTTCCTGAATTGCAGGCAGGCGCACCCTTTGTCATGGCAAGTGAAAAGGGAAGGAAGTGGAATGCCATGATAAATGCAGGTGGCCAGGAAGGCGTAAAGGCTGCCGCTGAAATCATTGGGGCCTTTGCCCAGGGAAAGTTTCCTAAAGAACTGGAGTCTTTACCTGGTACAAGTATTTATCGCAACACCTGGGATGACATCATCAATGCCGCAGAAGAGGCCAATGATCCGGGGCATTTCACTGCCTTTATCGGTTATGAGTGGACTTCTCTGGTGAAGGGCAATAACTTGCACCGCGTAGTGATGTATAGAGATAATGCTGATCGCGCAAGACTGCTGGAACCATTTACTGCGGGACCACCTACAGGTAGCACCAACCCTGTCGATCTGTGGAAATGGATGGACAGATACGAAGAAAAAACAGCGGGACAGGTTTTAGCCATTGCGCATAACGGCAATCTGAGTAACGGTATCATGTTCCCGGAAACAAAAGCCTTCGGCAAAAAAATTGACAAAAAATACGTCGAGACTCGTGCAAAACGAGAACGTCTTTATGAAGTGACTCAAATCAAGGGCGATGGTGAAGCCCATCCGTTCCTGTCTACAAATGACGAGTTTGCAGATTATGAAACCTGGGACCAGGGTAATCTTGATCTCAGTGAATTGAAAAAGAATGAGATGTTACGGGGCGAATATGCACGCGCTGCCTTAAAAACCGGATTGCGGCTGGAAAACAAGTTTGGAACTAATCCTTATCAGTTTGGCATGATTGGCTCTACTGACAGTCATACAGGCCTGGCAACGGCAGAAGAAGATAACTTTTTTGGCAAGCATGCCGGTGGTGAACCAAGTAAGGATCGCTATATGCACCCCATGGCCAAAATGGGTGACAATGAATACAAAGGCTATGCACCGGTCGCATCGGGTTGGGCCGCAGTATGGGCTGAAGAAAATACCCGAGCCTCTATCTTTGATGCCATGCAACGTAAGGAAACCTACGCCACTACGGGAAGCCGCATGACGGTACGTTTCTTCGGCGGATGGGAGTTTGATGATAATGATGCCAACACCAGATTACCTGCCAAGGCAGGTTATACCAAAGGTATTTCTATGGGTGGAGAGCTGGCAGCAGCACCTGAAGGAAAGAACACACCCACATTCCTTGTTGCCGCATTGAAAGATCCTCTTAGCGGTAATCTTGACCGTATTCAAATTGTTAAAGGCTGGATTGATGCCAAGGGTGAGCTACATGAGAAGGTTTATGACATCGTCTGGGGAGACGCCGAGAGTCGCCCGATAGGCACTGACGGCAAAGTTCCGCCCGTCGGCAATACCGTGGACGTCGCGTCTGCGAGTTGGACGAACACGATTGGCAGCTCAGAATTGGCGGTCGTTTGGACCGATCCGGACT
>JAIVVP010000142.1:0-5112 GCA_049189775.1 Gemmatimonadota bacterium
GTAAGACCAGCGGCCATGGCATGACCACCAAATTTATCAATTAAACCAGGATATTGTGAGGCGACGGTGTCTAGCACGTCTCGAATATGCACAGAGGAGATTGACCGTGCTGAACCTTTAATGAATCCATCCTTGTCTTTGGCAAATGCAATCACCGGTCGATGTAGTTTTTCTTTGATTTTTGAAGCAAGGATCCCAATCACACCCTGGTGCCAGTCTTCATTAAATAAACATACACCGAATGGCATCTCAGCATCATCCAGATCAAGTTCACCAATATCAATTAAAGCCTGTTCCTGCATATCATTCTGAATCTCGCGTCTTTCTTTATTTAGCTCATCCAGTCTGACCGCCATATTTCTGGCCTGCATCTCATCGTCACTCATTAAACATTCAATGCCCAATGACATATCACTTAATCGCCCGGCTGCATTTAACCTGGGGCCGACAGCAAAGCCCATGTCCTGTGCAGTGACTCTTTCCAGTGTTCGATTTGCGGCAAGCAATAATGCCTTGATGCCAGGACGGCAATGACCAGAACGAATCCGTGCCAGGCCTTGTGAAACCAGTAAACGATTATTTCGATCCATAGGCACGACATCAGCCACTGTCCCCAGGGCAACCAGATCCAGTAACTCTGCCAGGTTTGGTTCTGTTAAATTTTGTTCCTGGAACCAGTTCTGTTCACGAAGATGTGCCCTGAGGGCAACCAGAATATAAAACATCACGCCAACACCGGCCAGCATCTTGCTTGGAAATTTATCTCCGACCTGATTCGGATTAACAATGACATTGGCGTTTGGTAACTGTTCACCTGGAAGATGGTGATCGGTAATCAATACATCAATACCTTTATCGCGTGCACGCTGCACGCCTTCCACACTGGAAATACCATTATCCACTGTCACCAGAAGATCGGGGTTTCTTTCAGCGGCCACTTCGACAATTTCCGGACTTAAACCGTAGCCAAATTCAAAACGATTTGGTACGACATAAAGCACATCCGTTGCGCCCATTTGTCTCAAGCCCTGCATGCCTACTGCACAACTCGTGGCACCATCGGCATCAAAATCCGCAACGATGAGTATTCTTTTATTATTCTTAATCGCGTCTGCCAATAGCGCTACAGCCTCCTGAATATTACTCAGGTCTTCATAAGGCAATAATTTTTGTAAAGAGTAATCAAGATCATCGGCAGTTTTAATATCTCGTGCTGCATAGATGCGTCTTAAAACCGGATGAATATCATTCGGCAAATCAATTTCTTCAGAAGGGGTACGACGTTTAATTTCAGGAGGCATATTATCAAAAATATACTATTGGCAATAAGTCAGGAATGGCTTTTGTCTGCGCCAGAATTTTTTGTATGAGGATTTTGTCACAGATAGTTTATTTTCACCTGTTAACAAGATTAACTCATCCAGTTCATTTTGTTTGAGCAAGTTTTCAATCTCAGCAAACCATTCTTCTTGCAGATAGCCAATGAAATCATGCCAGCCATTATGGTCAAAATATTGTTGATGACGTAGACCGAAGGAAATAACAGCCAATACATCATCCTGTTCCTCTGTATTATTGATCAGCACTTCAAGTGAGTCAGGTAAATCCGCATAAGGAGATCCTGTCAGAATGGACAAACCCTGAGTCGTGACTTCATCAGCAAATACACGTGACCAGATCTGTTTTTTAACCTTAGGTAATTCGCCTGCTCCCCATAACCATACACCATTTACGGGGAGTTCACCGCGCTGTTCTCGTTCATCATTCAAGGGACAATTATGCAGACTCATCTGGGCTTCATTGGAAAGTTGATCCCACAAAACCTTGTTGTCACCGATGGCTGATTTTTTATCTATATCGTTGCCGACGACTTCATGTATTGGTGTAGTGCTTATCTCGGGCAACTGTTTTAACTTGATATACCAGCGATTATTGGTAGGTGCTTCCAACTCAATCTCTCTCTCAGTAAACACTTGCTGCAGATCGGCAGCAAAAATTAGTGCCTCATGTTTTTCAAGGTTAAATGCAGTGCTGTCAAGAAGCACAACGGCATCTCGCTCAGGACGAAGGTGAACTGGATCGGCACGCATCCACACCCCTTCAAGATCATGGTCATCATCAACAAGACGCGTAACTGCTGCAACCGGATAATCGTACTTCTGTTTTGGGAAACCGAATAACTGGAACAGGGTTTGGGTAAAGCCTGTATTTTGATTATTCCTTGTTTGAATATTTCCGGATTGAATACTTTTTGATGTGCCGAATCTGAAATATTTTTCTATGGCAGGAACATCAGGTGTAATTCCGGAAAGAGTTTCACTCACGGGGCCGAAGAAGCCTGGAACGAAAAGTGTCAGCTTACGCATATTTTATAAGTGAAATGTGAAGAGTTTAGTTATGTACATTTCACCCTTCACTTTTAACATTTCACACCGACAACATTACATGTTGTCGAAAATTGCTTTCTTAACTTCTTCCATCTCAGCATTAATCTTCACTACCGGTGCTGTGCTTTGTGCAATGGCAGTATCAGGATCTTTCAGACCATGTCCGGTTAAAGTACAAACGATGGTACTACCTTCCGGTATTTTTCCGGACTTAATATCACGCATTGCGCCGGCCAGCGATGTCGCTGATGCTGGTTCACAAAAGACACCTTCATTTTCTGCCAGAAGTTTTTGTGCGGCCAGAATTTCTTCATCATCACATTCATCAAACCAGCCACCGGATTCCTTATTCACAATCCATGCATTATCCCAGGACTGTGGATGACCAATACGAATGGCTGTGGCAACGGTTTCCGGATCATCAACCATTTCACCGCGCATAAACGGTGCAGAACCACTGGCCTGATAGCCCACCATCTTTGGTTTGGGTCCTGAAAGCGGACCACCTGCATAACGACAATGTCCATCACACAAACTACAGGCATCGGTAACATGTCCACAGTCATCTGCTGCGTATTCACTATAACCAATCCAGTGCGCAGTAATATTGCCGGCATTACCCACGGGCAAACAATGAAAGTCTGGTGCTCTTTCCAGTTCTTCTACAATTTCAAATGCAGCTGTTTTCTGACCTTGCAAACGATAAGGATTGATTGAATTAACAATGGTCACAGGTGCTTCACTAGCCACTTCTTTGACCAGGCGCATGCCATCATCGAAGTTACCCTTGACCTGAATAATGACAGCACCTTCCATCATCGCCTGGGCTAATTTACCTTGAGCAATCTTGCCCTCAGGAATCAATACAAAGGCGGTAATTCCTGCCCTGGCTGCATAGGCTGCGGCAGAGGCAGATGTATTACCAGTCGAGGCACAGATGATCGCTTTTGATCCTTCTTCAACGGCCTTGGTGACTGCCATGGTCATACCACGATCCTTGAACGAACCTGTGGGATTCAGACCTTCATACTTCACATAGATATCGACATCCTTGCCCATTGAACGAGGAATATTATTTAATTTGATTAAAGGCGTATTGCCTTCGCCCAGACTGATAATGCGTGTGTCGTCACTGATTGGTAAGCGATCACGATAGCGTTCTATTAATCCAGTGTATCTTTGATGGAAAGTCATTTGGAAAGACCGTGAAGTGTTAAGGGTGAAAAGTGAAGTGTATTAATTAAATTTATCATCGTTATAGTTTTTTAATTAGATTTCTGAGCATTCCTGTTTCATGGCTAATTTTTTGAATCATCTCGTTTTTGGATTTATCTTTGATTAATTTCAAATCTGAAGATATCTCAAGTTGGGTTTCCAGTTCAGCACAGGAGCCAAGGGCAATATATAAAAACTGCCTATATTCTTTATTATGATATCGGTTGAACCCCTCTGCAATATTAGATGGAATCGATACCGCTGCTCTTCTCATTTGCGAAACTAATCCATAAGCTTCCGATTTCGGAAATTCTCCCGTTAATTGGTAAATACCTGTAACAATACTTTTACCTAGTTTCCAAACCTCTAAATCCCTGAAGTTTTTAATCGTCATTTTTACTCTCCCTGTCTTAAAAACCTATCATCCCTCACTTATTACTCTTTACACTTCACCTTTCACCCTTAACACTTCACTCCAACGTCTCCATACGGATACGTGTGATGTCTCCGTCTACTACATCAAGATCTTTAATCTTTGCGATGGCTTCATTCATGTTCTTTTCCTGTACACGTTGTGTCAGGAAAATGATCGGCACATGTGTTGCACCTGCTTCAGGTTCTTTTTGTAGAATGGCTTCGATACTGATGCCTGAATCTCCGAGAATTTTCGTGACTTCAGCCAGCACACCCGGACGGTCGATAGCCTGCATGCGTAAATAATAAGCCGTCTCTACTTCTTCCATGGGTAATATCGGCATGTCCGATAATTCGCCAGGCTGGAATGCCAGATGTGGCACACGATTTTCAGGATCGCTGGTCAAGGCACGAACGATATCTATGATATCGGCAACCACAGCAGAGGCGGTAGGTTCAGAACCCGCTCCAGCACCATAATAAAGTGTCGGACCGACGGCATCACCTTTGACCAATACGGCATTCATGACGCCATCAACATTGGCAATCAGTCGACGATGTGGAATCAAGGTTGGATGCACACGCATCTCAATTCCTTTATCCGTCTTGCGCGTAATACCCAAATGTTTAATCCGATAACCCAGCTCAGAGGCATAAACAACATCCTGCTGTTCAATCTTACCGATACCTTCGGTATAGGTTTTCTCAAACTGAAGTGGAATACCAAAAGCGATCGATGAAAGAATGCAGAGCTTGTGCGCCGCATCGATACCCTCGACATCGAAAGTCGGATCGGCTTCCCCGGATTCTCTTTGATGAACAGGGAAATCTCAACACCCTGATACAAACCGGCAGCGCTGAATTGCTAAAAGGAAATACGTGGCTTTTGCATGATGTACGAAAAACCCGGGTTCAAGAGGGACACTCTGACACTCAGGTGGTTGATACACTAATGTGGGATGCCTTATTGAGCGAAGAACAGACACAGACCTTGATAGCTCCAGCCAGTTCGCTTGCACCCACGGATTTATGGCAGTTTATTCAACACCTGGAGGAGAACGATCTGAATTCGGAGTCTCACCGCATTATGTTCTGG
>JAIVVP010000143.1:0-5098 GCA_049189775.1 Gemmatimonadota bacterium
TGCTCGCAACTGTTGAGATTGAAGAAGACGCGAAAATGCTCCGGGTTGCAGTCCGTACCGAAAAATCCCAACAGAAAAAAGCGGACGCTTTGAAAAGGCTCAGGGTCGTTGAGGCGTTCAGACAAAAATCAGAGAATGGTAATTACCGGAATAAACCGGAATGGATGGTTCTGAAGGTATTACCAATATTACCCCCGGAACTCAGACCACTGGTGCCACTGGATGGTGGTCGTTTTGCAACGTCTGATCTGAATGATCTTTATCGTCGCGTGATCAACCGTAATAATCGATTGAAACGTCTGCTGGACTTAAGTGCTCCGGACATCATTGTTCGCAATGAAAAACGTATGCTGCAGGAGTCTGTGGATGCATTGCTGGATAATGGTCGTCGTGGGCGTGCGATTACAGGCACCAATAAACTGCCTTTGAAATCACTTGCCGATATGATCAAGGGCAAGCAGGGTCGCTTCCGTCAAAACCTGCTGGGTAAACGTGTTGATTACTCAGGCCGTTCGGTCATCGTTGTTGGCCCGACATTACGTTTACATCAATGTGGTATTCCCAAGAAAATGGCCCTGGAATTATTCAAGCCATTTATCTTCAGTAAACTCGAATTCAGAGGACTGGCAACCACTATCAAGGCAGCCAAGAAACTGGTTGAACGGGAAGGTGCCGAGGTCTGGGACATTCTTGAAGAAGTCATTCGTGAACATCCAATCATGCTCAACCGTGCACCTACTTTGCATAGACTGGGTATCCAGGCATTTGAACCGATTTTGATTGAAGGCAAGGCGATCCAGTTACATCCCCTGGTGTGTACAGCTTTTAATGCTGACTTTGATGGTGACCAGATGGCTGTGCATATTCCGCTGTCTGTGGAGGCCCAGATTGAAGCGCGGACATTGATGATGTCCACCAACAACGTGCTCTCACCGGCCAATGGCGAACCCATCATTGTACCGACACAGGACGTTGTTTTAGGCCTGTATTATATGACACGTGAATCAGCAGATGCCAAAGGTACTGGCATGATATTCACTGACATTGATGAAGTACACCGTGCCTACGAAGCAAAAATACTGGATATCAGGGCAAAGATTCAGGTGCGTATTCGTGAAATCAGCATTGATGAAAATGGTGAGAAATCAGAAACGCATAGTCGTATTGAAACCACAACCGGTCGCGCCTTACTCTCTAATATCTTGCCCGAAGGCCTTGAGTTCTCACTGATGAACAAGACACTGAGCAAAAAGGTCGTGTCTGGTCTAATCGACACGGTCTACAGAAGGTTAGGTCTGAAAGCTACGGTTATTTTTGCAGACAAGCTGATGTATGCGGGGTTCTACTATTCAACACGTGCCGGTGTTTCCATCGGTATTAATGATATGGTTATTCCTGAGGAAAAGAACGAAATCATCAAACAGGCAGAGGCCAAGGTGAAGGGCTTTCAGGAGCAATATGCCTCGGGTCTGATCACCAATGGCGAACGTTATAACAAGGTTGTGGATATCTGGTCGCATACCAATGATCAGGTGGCCAAGGCCATGATGGACAAAATGGGCACAGAAACTGTAGTGAACGCTCAAGGTGAATCTGTCGATCAGGAATCATTCAATTCAATTTATATCATGGCTGATTCCGGTGCCCGTGGCTCAGCAGCGCAGATTCGCCAATTGGCAGGAATGCGTGGATTGATGGCCAAGCCGGATGGCTCGATTATTGAGACACCGATTACAGCGAACTTCCGTGAAGGTCTGGATGTGTTGCAGTACTTCATTTCAACACATGGTGCACGCAAAGGTCTGGCTGATACCGCATTGAAGACAGCAAACTCGGGTTATCTGACACGTCGTCTGGTTGATGTGGCACAGGATCTCGTGGTTATTGAGGAAGATTGTGGCACAGAAGAAGGCTATGTTGTAAACCAAATCATCGAGGGTGGCGATGTTGTCGAGGCATTAAAGGATCGTGTGCTTGGCCGAGTACTGGCCGAAGATGCAGTTAAAGCTACCACGAGTGACGTTATTGCACCAAGCGGTACATTGCTGGATGAGCACTGGGTCGAGGTTCTGGATGAGAATGGTATCGATCAGGTGACAGTGCGTTCAGCCATTACCTGCAAGACACGCTATGGTATTTGTGCTGCCTGTTATGGTCGTGATCTGGGTCGTGGGTCATTAGTCGGTATTGGTGAAGCTGTTGGTGTTGTTGCAGCGCAGTCTATTGGTGAGCCAGGCACGCAGCTAACAATGCGTACCTTCCATATTGGTGGTGCGGCATCCAGGGCAGCAGCTGTCAGTAACATCGAAGTCAAATATGGTGGCACCTTGCGTCGTCAAAACATAAAAATGCTACAACACGAAAAAGGTCATCAGGTGGTGATTTCCCGTTCCGGTGAAGTCATTATCCAGGATGTAGATGGTCGTGAACGTGAACGCTACAAGATCCCTTACGGTGCTATTTTAACTGTTGATGAAGGTGAAGAAGTCCAGCCGGGTCAAGTTGTGGCCGATTGGGATCCACACACACATCCGGTGATATCAGAAGTTGCGGGTCGAGTGCAATTCTCGGATATGGATGAAGGCCTGACTGTTGAACGACAGGTTGACGAGATCACTGGTTTGACCAGCATGGTCATTATCGATCCGAAACAACGTACATCTGCAGCCAAGGATTTACGTCCGATCATTAAACTGATCGATAAAAAGGGCGAAGAATTACTAATCCCGGGCACCGAGATCCCTGCGCATTACCTGTTGCCCGCAAATGCCGTGGTCAACATTGAAGATGGTGCCGAGATTAAAGTGGGTGATGTGATTGCTCGTCTGCCACAGGAATCAGCTAAAACGCGTGATATTACCGGTGGTTTGCCCAGGGTTGCTGATCTTTTCGAAGCCAGAAAGCCGAAAGAGCCTTCCATCATGGCTGAAATTACCGGGACAGTTGGTTTCGGTAAGGAAACCAAAGGTAAGCAGCGTCTTGTGATCACAGGGGTAGATGGTGAACATTATGAAGCCCTGATACCTAAATGGAGACATATCACTGCATTTGATGGTGAACATGTTGAACAGGGGGAAAGTATTGCTGATGGGGCGCCAATGCCTCATGACATTTTGCGTTTAAAAGGTGTACATGCCCTGGCAAACTACATTGTGACTGAGATTCAGGAAGTCTACAGGCTGCAAGGCGTGAAGATTAATGACAAACATATTGAGGTCATCGTCAGGCAAATGCTGCGTAAGGTAGAAATTACTGAGCCTGGCGACACAAAACTCCTGAGGGGCGAACAGATTGAAAAATCGAGGGCCCTTGATGAAAATGAGAAGATGATTGCTGATGGTAAGGAACCGGCCAAGTGGAGCCCTGTGCTTTTGGGCATTACCAAGGCTTCCTTGTCGACGGAATCATTCATTTCGGCCGCTTCTTTCCAGGAAACCACTCGGGTTCTGACTGAAGCCAGTGTTTGCGGTAAAGTAGATGACCTTAGAGGCCTGAAGGAAAATGTCATCGTTGGACGTCTGATCCCTGCCGGAACGGGCCTTTCCTATCATACCGAAAGGGCGGAAAGGGCGGAAAGGGCTACGGAGGAAGAGCTGATCATGGATGAGGCAGCAGAAGCTATCCCACTGGTCACCCAGGATCCTGAAGAAGTCACCGCAAATCAGGAAGAAGGCACCCCCGCAGCGTAAAAATAGGCTTTTATGGCTTGACGGGAAGACCGTCAGGCCATAAAATTCCGCTTCTTTGTCAGGCCTGATTCTAAATCGTGCCTGACAAATTAGTTTTAGGACTTGAAAATGTTTGGAGGAAGGTATTTTAGCCTCCTGATATTGGAGTCTGGATCATTCGGATTACCCGTTAAATAACTAACCGTGTGTCTAGTTGAGAAGTTTCTCTGGCACTATGGAGAGGGTCTTATTGACTCACATTAATGGGTTTATTGACACAGATTAAATGTACAGAAAATAGCAAAATCGAATATGACGACGATTAATCAATTAGTTAGAAAACCGCGAAAACGCCAACGTGTAGTAAGTAATGTTCGTGCACTGGAAGCTTGCCCACAAAAACGAGGTGTTTGTACCCGAGTCTATACAACGACTCCGAAGAAGCCTAACTCGGCGCTTCGTAAGGTAGCCCGTGTCAGGTTAACTAATGGGCACGAAGTATCGACCTATATCGGTGGTGAAGGTCATAACTTGCAGGAGCATTCCGTGATCCTGATTCGTGGTGGTCGTGTGAAGGATTTACCTGGTGTTCGATACCATACCGTCCGCGGTACTTTGGATACATCAGGTGTGGCTGATAGACGTAATGCCCGTTCAAAATACGGTACCAAACGTCCGAAATAATTGCCCAAATATATTGAATGAATAACGACAGAATTTAAATAGCAGAATTTTAATAGAGTACTGATATGTCAAGAAGAAGAGTTGCCGAAAAGAGAGAGAACCTGCCTGATCCTAAATATGGTGATCAGACGTTGGCCAAGTTCATTAACATGATTATGCAAAGCGGTAAGAAATCCGTCGCAGAAAAAATTGTTTATGGCGCTTTGGGTGAAATGGGTGAAAAAGGTAAAGGTGAACCACTGGAACTTTTTACCAAGGCACTCGAAAACGTCAAGCCAACGGTTGAAGTTAAATCTCGACGTGTCGGTGGCGCAACCTATCAGGTGCCTGTTGAAGTTCGTCAGGCAAGAAGCGTTACCCTGGCAATGCGTTGGTTAGTTGAAGCTGCCAAGAAAAGAAGCGAAAAAAATATGGGTTTACGCCTGGCAGGTGAGTTACTGGATGCTTCTGAAAATAAAGGCACGGCTATCAAGAAACGTGAAGATACACACAAGATGGCTGAAGCGAATAAAGCCTTCTCTCATTTCCGTTGGTAAACCTTTTAAGTTTAATTATCGAAATTTAATTTAAGTAAAGAATATTAAAGTGGCAAGAACAACACCAATAGAACGCTATCGCAATATCGGCATTATGGCCCATATTGACGCGGGCAAGACAACTACGACAGAACGTGTTCTGTTCTATACTGGTGTCTCGCATAAAATTGGTGAAGTACATGATGGTGCTGCAACCATGGACTGGATGGA
>JAIVVP010000144.1:0-5077 GCA_049189775.1 Gemmatimonadota bacterium
ACCCCAGAAAATGATACCGGCAATAAATCCTCCCATGGTCAGGAAACCCAGGCTGTAGTAGCGGCTGGGTCGGCTCATCACCGACCAGTATTGTTTTATTTTTCCGAACACTTGCAGTCTCCCTTCAGTGTTTTTCTTTGTCTTTTCTCAGGGATGCGCTGACATCCTCAAAGGTGTTTTCAATCAGGGGCTTTGCCGTAGTTTGTGGAACATGACACTGGTTACAGAAATACCTCCGTGGTGAGACATCAGCGAGGAAATTACCATCCCGATCCATGTAATGGGTGACGCTGACCATCGGTGCCTGACTCTCCTCCGTTTGTCGACGACTATGGCAGGACAAACATTTGTTAACGTTAATATTAACCTGATAGTTATCAATTTTATGTGGAATAGTCGGGGGTTGCATCGGGTAATTTCGGGCCCGTTTAACATCATCATTTTCGATAGTCGGCATGCGCTCAGGGTCAGCCTCGTCGTTGATTGCATTACCACGCAAAGTGGCGGTGGTATCACCAGCAACGGCAGAAAAGCTCATGCCCATCAGGCAGAAAGCCAGATAAAATATTATTTTTTTCATCATCTTCTCTCCACTTATGCCTTGAGTATTTTTACAGCACATTTTTTATAGTCCGTTTGTTTGGACAGAGGATCTGTGGCATCCAGCGTGACTTTATTGATCAACCGGCTGGCATCAAACCAGGGCACAAAAATCAGGCCTTTTGGTGGTTTATTACGGCCGCGGGTCTCGACCAGTGTCACCATCTCGCCGCGTCGAGAGACAATTTTTACTTTTGTACCACGTCGAAGACCCTGATCCTTCGCATCATCCGGGTGCATGTAACAAACCGCATCGGGAACGGCCCGATACAATTCTGGAACACGTTGGGTCATGGAACCGGAATGCCAGTGTTCCAGTACGCGACCCGTGGATAACCAGAACGGGTATTCTTTATCCGGTGATTCAGCAGGGGGTTCGTAGGGCAGGGCAAAAATATTTGCCCGGTTATCCTTGTTACCATAAAACTGTATGCCGGTACCGGTTTCCACGTAGGGATCATAGCCTTCACGAAAACGCCAGAGGGTTTCTTTACCATCGACCACCGGCCAGCGTAAGCCACGTGTCTGATGGTAACGATCATAAGGTGCCAGATCGTGTGCATGACCACGACCGAAGGTCGCGTATTCCTCGAACAGACCTTTCTGAATATAATAGCCAAAATCATTGGCTTCCTGGTTTGGGTGATCTTTGCTTATATCAGCAAGCGGGAATTTATCAACTTGACCGTTTGTGAACAGTACTTCGTAAAGGGTTTTGCCACGGTGTTCCGGTTTTTTCGCCAGCAGTTCCTCTGTCCAGACATCTTCTGTCTTGAAACGTTTTGAGAATTCCACGAGTTGCCACAGATCAGATTTTGATTCACCCGGGGCATCGATCATCTGATACCAGGTTTGTGTACGTCGCTCGGCATTACCGTAGGCACCTTCCTTTTCTACCCACATGGCCGTTGGCAGGATTAAATCAGCAGCTTGCGCAGTAACGGTGGGATAGGGATCAGAGACGACGATAAAATTATCCGGGTTACGATAGCCTGGATAGGTTTCTTCATTCAGGTTAGCTGCCGCCTGCATATTATTATTGCACATTACCCAGTAGGCATTCAGTTTGCCGTCCTTGAGCATACGATTTTGCATAACGGCGTGATAGCCCGGTTTGGCTTCAATAGTGCCCTCTGGCAGATTCCAGATTTTTTCAGCAATGTCCCGGTGTTCCTTTTTCTTGACTACCATATCGGCTGGCAGGCGATGAGAAAAGGTACCTACTTCGCGCGCAGTACCGCAAGCAGAGGGTTGTCCAGTCAGAGAGAACGGACTGTTACCCGGCTCGGAGATCTTGCCGGTCAATAAATGCAGATTGTAGACCAGGTTGTTGGCCCAGACGCCGCGCGTGTGCTGGTTAAAACCCATGGTCCAGAAAGAGGTGACCTTGGTGTCCGGATCGGCATACATCTTGGCTAGTTCAATCAGATTTTCTTCCGGTACGCCTGACAGTTCAGAGACACTTTCTACATCATAGTCTTTTACGAACTTCGCGTAGGTCTCAAAATCTATGGGTTTCGAACCACCGGCCTTGTCGGCATTCTTTGCCTTCTTTTGCAGGGGATTTTCCGGCCGCAAGCCATAACCAATATCTGTATTTCCCAGCTTGAAATTGGTATGTTTGTTGACGAAGTCCCAGTTCACTGCATCGTTTTCAATGATGTAGTTGGCAATAAAGTTGAGGATCGCCAGATCAGTCTGTGGCGTAAATATCATTTCATTATCCGCCAGGTCACAACTGCGATGACGGAAGGTGGATAAAACAGCAACCCTGACATGCGGTGCGCTGAGACGGCGGTCGGTAACGCGGGTCCATAAAATGGGGTGCATCTCGGCCATGTTGGAACCCCACAGTACAATGGCATCGGCATGTTCCATGTCGTCGTAACATCCCATGGGTTCATCAATGCCGAAGGTGCGCATAAAGCCACCTACCGCAGACGCCATACAATGGCGCGCGTTTGGATCCAGGTTATTGGTTCTGAATCCCGCCTTGAATAATTTCAATGCGGCATAACCTTCCATCACGGTCCACTGGCCAGAGCCAAACATTCCGACTGATGTTGGGCCTTTATCTTTCAAAGCCTTCTTGAATTTTTCTTCCATAATGTCGAAGGCCTGTTCCCAACTTACAGCTTCGAAGTCACCGTTTTTGTCGTACTTGCCGTTTTTCATGCGTAGCAGGGGGCTGGTGAGCCGATCCTCACCGTACATAATTTTGGACAGGAAATAACCCTTGATACAGTTCAGTCCCTTGTTGACTTCAGACTTGATATCACCGTGAGTAGCGACCACCTTGCCGTCCTTGGTTGCGACATTAACACTGCAACCTGTGCCGCAAAAACGGCAGGGTGCTTTCGACCATTTCAACTTGGTATAGGCGGAGTCGGTGACCAGGTTAGTAGCAGAAACGGAGAGACTGGTGCTGGCCGCTGCGGTGGCAACGCTCAGGGCAGAATTTCGGATAAATTCTCTACGGGTTGTACTCATGTGTTTATCTCCTCGGCTAGTGCTGCAGCCGGTTCATGATGGTGGTAGACCAGAGAGGCAGAATAAACCCCCGCCGACACACTGATGGTATTAATGTTGTCTGAAATCAGTTTTTCGCTGTCTGATTCGAGCAGTACAACAAACTTTCCGGGTGCTTCTACGTCATGTAACTCGGTGCCCGGTAATGATGTGATTATTTCGCTTATCTCGGCAGTTCGTTCGGGATCGTAATGCACCACGAGACTGGCTATATGGATTTCGTTATTCATTTATAAGTACTATTCGCCAAATTAAAAGTTTAGATTAGTTTCCAGGGGGGCCCACAATCATCTGGGTGAACCATATGGAAAAGCCCAGGGTGGCGGTAATAGCAACAGCTGCTATCGGTGCCAGGAATACGACCAGAAACAGGAACACATTCCGTTCGGCCTTTTTGTCATCTTCTGAAGATATGTCTGCCATCGTGTTCTCCAATAATTTATTTAGTTTCTTATGTCGACTGCGTTGACGGGACAATCGGCAACGCAAGCGCCGCATCCTGTACAGGTCGATTCGTTTATTTCCGGCTGAGCAACCGCCCCGAGCTCGTAGCGGAAATGGATTGCTTCCACCTCACAACTATCACCACAGATACGACACTCCACCCCTTTTTTAGCTACACAGCTTTGTCCGATGTGAGCTTTCAATATCCAGGGCAGGGCCTCGGCATGTGTCTTGACTATTGCACCGGTTTTACAGACATCCACACATTCTTCACAGAAAGTGCATTCGCCAAGGTCGAAATTGACACTGGGGAACCCCCCATCACCTTTGACAATAATCTTTTCCGGACACTTGTCTACACATTCACCGCAACGAGAACATGTATTTGTGAAATCATTTTCCCGCAAGGCCCAGGGGGGACGAATATCCTCCTTTTTCTTGTGGAAATCACCACGAAGAAATTGCCTACGACTGATTGTTCTAGTCACTGTTGATTGCATTGTATTGTCTATAGAAATCATGATTATACACACACTTCAATAGGTCTTTAGAGCCAATGTTTGTAAAGACCCAGAGTCCAGTGAAATGATAATTGACTATCAATTTATTGTTATTGATGTATATCAATTAACTGATATTTTTTTAATATTCAAACATTTACAGTTTTTAATGTGATCCGGATTTCTGCACCAATAGACCAGGCCCCCTGACCAGAGTGCCAAAATAGAAAATCATCTATTGGTTCTGTCCCCCTGATTGGTCTAAACTGCTAATTGTTAGAGAATTAAAGAAAAGGGCGATTGATATGAATGACTATGATCATGAAGAAATGCTGACATATTTTACCAATTTCGATAGTAATAATAATGGAGTCCTGGAATATTCCGAGTTTGCAGAATTGATCAAAAGTCTTGGGTTAACTTTGTCTGACGAGCAATTGCAGGATGGCTTCAAAAAAATTGATACTGGAAATAATAATATGATCAATTTTGAAGAATTCATGGCCTGGTGGGGTGAACAGGATTAGTATCCTCCTTTGCTATAGGTAGATCATTTGAAAATTCTTTGGAAGCTTATGCTTTCTCAATAGCTTTTCGCCAATAATTTATAACACCAAATAATATCTCGGGTATTATTCCCGCCGTCATCTCTTTCTGGATATTGCAAAGTAATGCTTTATAACTATACCCTTGATGTTCCAACTGATTACAGAAGGAGCCTGGCTATTGCCTGGCTCTGGTTGGCTGTGCTCACATTATTGGGAGCAGGAATTTTCTCTGTACTGCTGGTTCTTTCCAGGACACCAATGATTGGTGAATTGATTCCTTTTACAGACTTCTTTCACACGGCATTGGTTATTCATGTAAATCTTTCTTCACTGGTATGGATATTGTCCTTTGCCAGTGTCTTGTGGTGTCTTAATAGTCGATCAATATTTCCCTGGTTTGCCAGAACGATCTTTGTTGTTGTGCTGGTGGGTACCGCAATTATTGCTATTTCGCCT
>JAIVVP010000145.1:0-5016 GCA_049189775.1 Gemmatimonadota bacterium
GATTTGCCTTATCAGCCAGCGCCATGATTTCACGCATGGCTTTGGCATATTCTTTCGCTGTATATGCCGAGGCAATGTTATCTCCAGCACTGACAAATTCTGAAAATAATTCAGCTTGGTGAAGCTCTGTAGCAAGCTTACCTGCAAATCGTTTTTTGATAAATCCTGAACAACGACTGGCAATGTTGACAACTTTACCCACCAAATCAGAATTTACCCTCTGCAGAAAATCTTCCATATTGAGATCAATATCATCAATACCATTGCCAAGTTTGGCTGCAAAATAATATCGCAGATATTCAGGATCCAGATATTCCAGATAAGTACGTGCCTTGATAAAGGTGCCTCTGGATTTCGACATCTTCTCACCATTCACAGTGAGGAAACCGTGAGCATGAATTGAGCTTGGTGTGCGCAGACCACTGCCCTTGAGTATGGCTGGCCAGAAAAGCGCGTGGAAGTAGACAATATCTTTGCCAATAAAATGATGCATCTCGATATCACTGTCTGCTTTGATGAAGCTGTTAAAATCGAGATCTTTTTGCTCACAGAGATATTTCAGGCTGGCAAGGTAACCAATCGGCGCATCCAGCCAGACATAAAAATATTTGCCTGGGGCATCCGGGATTTCAAAACCGAAATAGGGTTCATCCCTGGAAATGTCCCATTCCTGCAGACCTGTTTCAAACCATTCATTCAATTTATTGGCGACTTCTTTCTGCAGGTGACCCGCATGAGTCCATTCGCGCAACATATCTTCGAAATCAGGCAGTTTGAAGAAGTAATGTTCGGATTCTTTTTCAACCGGCGTGGCACCGGATATTGCCGAGACAGGATTGATCAGTTCTGTCGGGCTATAAGTCGCCCCGCAAACCTCGCAACTATCACCATACTGATCCGCCGCGCCACATTTTGGGCATTCACCACGAATAAACCGATCCGGCAGAAACATCTCCTTCTCGGGATCGAATGCCTGTTTGATGGTGCGCTTGTTAATATGACCAGCATCACGCAAGCGCTCATATATCATGCAGGACAGCTCACGATTTTCTTCTGAATGCGTACTATGGAAATGGTCAAATGCGACCGAAAACTCGGCAAAATCAGCTTGATGTTCCTGGCTGACTCTCTCGATCAATGCTTCCGGGCTAATGTCTTCCTGCTGGGCACGAAGCATAATCGGCGTGCCATGGGCATCATCCGCACAGACGTAATAACAGGTATGTCCCTGCATCTTCTGAAACCGCACCCAGATGTCCGTCTGAATATATTCCAGCATATGACCTATATGGATTGAGCCATTGGCATAGGGCAGGGCACTGGTTACCAGCAATGTTTTTTGCGTGTCAGTCATCAATAAGTCTTGGGTGAATATGTTAAGTATAAAACTTCCAGAGTAAGTCTTAATGAAAAATAGCGGGGTAAGTTACCATTATTGAGGTTTAGGGTGAAGCTAAAGACAGGAAAAGGTAGAATCGCCACCCGACAAACTATTTGATAGAAAAACACGAACAGGAACCGGAAGTAAAGAATGACTGATATCACACGAGAAAGCGTTGAAACACAACTAAAAAGCTATATAGAGCCTTGTCTGGGGCAGGATTTGGTCTCAGCAGGGGCCATCAAGGACATTCAAATTAAAGGTGCTGATGTTGATTTGACCTTGTTATTGGGATTTCCGGCCGCGGGTTATCATGAAACATTAAGCAGGGCTTTGCAGGATGAATTAAGCGGCATATCAGGTATTGGCAATGTTTCGATACAGATCGAAACCAACATCACCTCGCACTCGGTGCAGAAAGGTGTGCAGACCTTACCCGGGATAAAAAATACCATTGCCATCGCTTCGGGCAAGGGCGGGGTTGGGAAATCAACCACATCAGTCAATCTGGCGCTGGCATTACAGGCAGAGGGTGCCAAAGTAGGCATCCTGGATGCCGATATCTACGGACCAAGCCAACCCAGGATGTTGGGCTGTAGTGGCAAACCGGATTCTGCAGATGGTAAAACCATAGAACCCAAGGTGTCTTACAATATTCAATCCATGTCGATTGGCTATCTGATCGATGAAGACACACCCATGATCTGGCGCGGGCCGATGGTTACGGGAGCGCTAGAGCAGTTGTTAAGTGATACAAACTGGAAGGATCTGGATTATCTGATTATTGATCTGCCGCCAGGCACAGGTGACATCCAATTAACGCTATGCCAGAAGATCCCGGTGAGTGCAGCCATTATTGTCACGACACCCCAGGATATTGCCTTGCTAGACGCACGCAAAGCACACAATATGTTCGAAAAAGTAGATGTCCCAGTTCTGGGCATCATTGAGAACATGAGTACGCATATTTGTAGTCAATGTGGTCATGAGGAACATATCTTTGGTTCGGGTGGCGGTGAGCAAATGTCGAAACAGTACGGTATAGACTTGTTGGGGTCTTTACCTTTGGATATCAAGATCAGGGAAGGGGTCGATGAAGGGAAACCTACTGTTGCGATTGAACCTGATTCGGATATTTCTATGCTCTACCGTGAGATTGCCAGAATATCATCGGCCAGACTTTCACAGATGGCAAAAGATTATTCAGGTAAATTTCCAAAGATTGTGGTTGAAAATAATTAAACAGGAACGAAACCGTGTCAGTTAAATCAGACAAATGGATTCGCCGTATGGCGGAAAATGAGGGCATGATCGAGCCATTTGAATCAGGTCAGGTCAAGGAAAATGGCTCAGGCAGAATCGTCTCCTATGGTACTTCCAGCTACGGCTACGATGTCCGTTGTGCCGCAGAATTCAGAATCTTTACCAATATAAATTCAGCCATTGTAGATCCCAAGGATTTTGATTCTGATAGTTTTGTTGATGTGAATTCAGATGTTTGCATCATTCCTCCCAATTCGTTTGCCCTGGCAAGGACCGTTGAGTACTTCCGAATTCCAAGAAACGTGTTGACCATCTGTCTGGGCAAATCAACCTATGCCCGTTGTGGAATCATAGTCAACGTCACACCACTGGAACCTGAATGGGAAGGTCACGTTACTTTAGAGTTTTCGAATACCACACCCCTGCCAGCAAAGATATATGCCAATGAAGGTGTCGCACAGATGATCTTTTTTGAGTCAGATGAAGTCTGTGAAACCTCATATAAAGATCGTGCCGGTAAGTATCAGGGTCAGACGGGCGTAACACTTCCTAAAACCTAGAAGTTAAACCTGGCAGATGGAAAAAGCTTACCGCGTAACAGTCTTTGTTCCTCCAGCCCAGCTCGAAGAGGTGATCACTTCAATTACCAGGGTTCTACCTCCCAGTAGTGGAAAGTATGGTGAAGTCTTCTGGTGGTCGGCACCCGGAACTGAACAGTTCAGACCGCTTGAAGGGTCCAACCCCGCATCGGGATCTGTTGGTGATCTGAGCCGAATGGATTCGATTGAGTTGAAATTTCTGCTGCCGAGAAATGAAGAACTCCTGAACCAGGTAGTCGAACAAGGTATTCGCCCTGCTCATCCCTGGGAAGCACCTGTTATTACTGTAGATGAATGCTGTATCATTGGAAACTCATCAGAATAGAAATAATAATTTATGTTTAGCTCTCGTCTGCTTTACTTTTTACCCTTATCATTGTTGCCATGAAATATTTACCAATTTTTTATGATTTATCTGTTTGCCCCTGCCTTGTCGTTGGGGCTGGAGAAATTGCTGCACGCAAGGTTCGGCAGTTAAGAAAAGCAGAGGCCAGTGTCATCGTTGTTGCACCAGAAATCTGTAAAGAGTTAAAAGACCTTGCAGAGAGCAAGGAGATAAATTATATCTCTGAAAAATTCTCGGAAGAATTACTTGGCGATAAAATGCTGGTGATTGCAGCGACCAATGATGAGGAAGTAAACAAAAAAGTTTCCGAGCTGGCAAAAGCACAAAACATTCCTGTTAATGTGGTTGATAATCCTGATCTTTGCAGTTTTATTATGCCTTCTATAGTTGATCGTGATCCGGTACAAATTGCGATCTCAACTGGTGGTGCATCTCCTGTATTAGCACGCTTGCTTCGAGCAAGGCTGGAATCATTAATCCCTGCATCCTATGGCAGGTTAGCCCAATTGATGGCCAGGTTTCGTGGGCATGTCAAACAGCGTTATCCAAAGATGCAAGAGCGGCGCAGATTTTGGGAGCATATCCTGCAAGGTCCTGTTGCCGAGATGATCTATGCCGGGCAGGATGAAGCAGCGTTGAAAGCGCTGGAGCAAACTCTGGAGAAAGAAGAATCCGTTATTGATAAAACAGGTGAAGTTTATCTGGTCGGCGCGGGGCCTGGTGATCCTGACTTGTTAACTTTCCGTGCATTAAGATTAATGCAACAGGCCGAGGTCGTGCTTTACGATAGATTGGTAGCACCGGAAATTGTTGATTTATGTCGTAAAGATGCTGAGCGTATATATGTAGGTAAAAAGCGCGATCAACATGCATTACCGCAAGAAGATATCAGTCAGCTGATGGTAGATTTAGCCAAACAGGGAAAACGTGTGTTAAGACTCAAGGGAGGGGATCCGTTTATCTTTGGAAGAGGTGGGGAAGAAATAGAATTACTTTCTGCAGAAAATATCCCTTTTCAGGTAATCCCTGGTATTACTGCAGCCTCGGGGTGTGCGAGTTATGCTGGTATCCCGTTAACACACAGAGATTATGCACATACCTGCGTATTTGTTGCCGGTCATTTGAAGGATGGAAGCATGGATCTGAACTGGGACACCCTGATTCAACCCAGACAAACCATTGCAGTTTATATGGGTGTTATGGGTCTGGAAGAGCTCTGTCGTGAGTTGATTGCGCGTGGTATGTCAGAGCAGATGCCAGCTGCCCTGATTCAGCAAGGCACTACACATAAACAAAAAGTATATATCGGGAACCTGGGGACTTTACCTGATTTCCCAAAACAGCATGATATTAAACCACCAACAATGATTATTATTGGTGAGGTGGTTAAATTACATGAAAAACTTTCATGGTTTGATCCCCAGAGT
>JAIVVP010000146.1:0-5007 GCA_049189775.1 Gemmatimonadota bacterium
AAGTAGTAGAAGGTGATGATATTGTCGATAAGATTGAAAATGTATCAACAGGCAGTAAAGGCGGACACCAGGACGTACCAGAAGAGCCGGTTACCATAAACAGTGCCGAAGTCATTGAAGAATAAATAAACAAATATTACTCCATGACCACGCTGTTTATTTCAGACCTGCATCTCTGTGCAGAGAGGCCAGAGAAACTGGCACTTTTTAAAAGATTGCTGCAAGGCCCGGCCAGGGATGCCGAATCACTCTATATCCTTGGTGATTTGTTTGAGGCCTGGGCCGGTGATGATGACAGCACCCCACCCCACGGAGAAATAATTGCCGAACTCAAGGCTTATACGCAGTCTGGTGGCCAGCTATTTGTCATGCGCGGCAACCGCGATTACCTGATGAGCAAGCAATTTGCAAAAAAGACGGGGGGCCAGCTGTTGGATGATGAAACACTGATCACCTTGAACGGTGAGAAAATACTTCTGATGCACGGCGACACACTGTGCACGGAAGATGTGAAATATCAGATTTTTCGTAGAATTGTAAATAACGTATTTTCAAGAAATTTCTTCATGTGTTGGCCCTACAAGCTGCGCACAAAAGTCTGGCACAAGATCAGAGGTGCTGCTAAAAGATCAGCAGAAAAAAAATCTGAATATCTAAACGATGTCCATCAAGCCACTGTTGAAGCCAAGATGAAAAAACATGATGTGCTTTGTTTGATACACGGTCATACCCATCTACAGGCAATCCATGAATTCAGGCTCGAGGGGCAAGATGCGAAAAGAATCGTCCTGGGAGACTGGTATCTGGAAGACAGTATTCTTGTTTCGAATGAACAGGAACTTAAATTGTATGGTGTTGATGATTATATAAATCAAAACTCATAGCAGAGATTTTAAATATAAAATCTACGACAGTACCCCCGCTATCGTCATAATGCCCAGAACAGTTAACCAGACAATCAATGTCCTGTTGATCAGACCCTGGGTTGCCCTGACCCAGTAGGATCTGTCCAGATTGTCTTCTTGCATGTCAGCTCCAGGACGATAGTGCAAGGCGCCAAATCCAGAGGAAACCAGGACAGTTTCATTTACAGTAAAGGAGCTTTCCTCATTCACCCTCCAGGCTTCCATTGCCTCTATCATGTTCCCTGCCAATGCATTACCCAGGGCAAACAGGCGTGTTGAAGGCCAATTTAAAATAAGGTTCAGGTGCCTGACAGAATCTGCATAGCCACCGTGTACATCCTGATACTTGAATTTCAAAATGCTCACTAAACGATAAAGCATGGCACCAAAAGGCCCCAACACAATAAACCAGAAAATTACTGCGTAAAGACGCTCATTGGCCTCAATAAAAATACTGCCGATGATCTCCTGTTCATCTTTCTCAGGATCAGGTGCAGCCACTGAATTACAAAGTTCTCCTGCGTAATGCCGTGCTTGCACATCATCTTCAGCATCCAGTGCCTTGATGTATTCATCCAGGGATTGATCAAGAAAGATTGGCCCGAAGGAGTTGAGTAATACAGCCAGTGCAAATAGATAACTTAGCGGGAAAAATATCTCGCTCAAACCATAGTCAATCAAAAGTAATATGAATAATGGACCTGCCAGCGTGATGATGACGCCAGCGGTAGTATTCCAGTACATGGACTGAACAAGTTTATTTTCCAGAAAATCGCTGTAACCACTAAACCATTTTAGTTTACGAACCTCATCCAGCGCGCCCAGAAAATATTCCAGGGCCAATCCACATAAAAGAATAATCAAGGTCATATTTTATTTCTCACATTAAAACTATATTGATGAATAATATAAGTCCCAATCGAATCTGGGTCCCGGATCTGTTTTTCTATCTGGTGCGATATGACAATGCCCGGTGATCCTCTGTTTGCTCATTTTAGGCCAAAACCGAATAATTGCCTCTGTTATATTTACCAGCGTTTCGTATTGTTCATGGGTAAAGTCCTTGTCATCACAACCTTCCAACTCTATACCTATCGAAAAATCATTACAGTTGCATCGGCCTTCGTATTCAGACTCTCCTGCATGCCAGGCGCGTTGAGTAAATGGAACATATTGAGTAAGCAAGCCTTGACGATTAATCAATATATGTGAAGACACCCTGAGTGACGAGATTTCCTTAAAGTAAGGATGATGTTCCGGATCCAGTGAATTGGTAAAAAGCTGATCAATATAGTCCCCACCAAATTCATCAGGAGGCAAGCTGATGTTATGGATCACTAACAAGTCTATCTCCATGTCATCTGGCCGTTGATCACAATTGGGAGAGATGACCTTGCGCACACCTACTAGCCATTTGCCTTCAGCATCAACTTGTAATTTAGGTTTTGTATTCGTCAATTTATTCGGGTCAATTATGTTTCTTTGTTCTTATCTTAATATTTGCTGATTGTCATGCTAGGCTAAACGAAATCACACCAACTGACAAAATCATTATACTGATCATATGTGTCGCCTTGCTGCATATTTAGGTCCAGAGATATCACTGGGAAGGTTTCTGATGGAACCTGCCCATAGTCTCTATCGTCAGTCCTGGGAACCTGAAGAAATGGAAGATGCTGTGCTCAATGCGGATGGCTTTGGATTTGGCTGGGTAAATCCGTCCAGGCAAACGGCTATCTACACCAATACACGTCCTATATGGTCTGATTCCAATCTCAGCGGTCTGTCTGAATCATTGTTCAGCCCCTATTGGCTGGCCAATGTGCGCAGTGCCACGCCAGGCCAATCAATCAGCCAGGACAATACACATCCTTTTAAGTTTGGTCAGATATTGTTTACTCACAATGGTTATATTGAGAATTTTAATCCAGATATCAGGACGCGCCTGCATGAGATTATTGAGCCCTCAATACAGTCGGGGATACAGGGTAATACAGATTCTGAATTTTTATTCGCTTTACTACGTCAACAATTAAAACACACAGCAAACATTGCTCAGGCCATCCAGGGTATGGTGTCACTACTCACAGAAATGATTGCAGATGAGAAAGTATTATTAAATTTAATTGTTGGCGATGGCACTCATTTTTATATCTTGCGACATGCCATCAACGGTCAATGTCCGACGCTTTACTACAGTACAGAAGAAAATGAATTTCCAGATTCTATCTTAATTGCCTCAGAAGCCCTGACCGAATCCGGGAAATGGCAAGCTATCCCCGAACACAGTTACTGCACAATATCTGACAATACATCCCCTGAATTCAATTCCTTGTGACCCCATCAGCTCTTTTCAAACTTCTTGCAGATTATCAACACAAGGTTCTGGAATTATGTGAAGGACATGCTGAAGATTACAATATTCAATACCATCCCGATTTAAGCCCTTTGGGCTGGCACCTGGGACATTGTGTCTACACAGAAACATACTGGATCAGGGAACAGCTATTAGACATCACCTCACCTGATCAGAAATTAAAATCATATTACGTTCCGGAACTGGCGAATAAATCAGATCGAGCTGGTGCCTTACCCGATCATGCAGAGCTTTGTCAGTGGGCCAAACAAAGACAGCAGGAAAATATAGAATTGATTAAACACGATCAAGATGCAAATGATCATCCACTCATGCAACATGATTTTATATTACATTTTCTGATTCAGCATTACGCACAACATTTTGAAATAATGCATATGATACTTGTGCAAAAGGCATTGCAAGAGTGTGACGATTTTGAAGTCAAACAACCACTCTCCAGCAGCGAGTTGAACATTTCAACTACCCTGTTAGAGGCCGGAAGCTATAACATTGGCTCACAAACTGATTTCCTGCCTTATGACAATGAATATCCTTGCCATGAATTTAAAACAGACGATATTAATATTGCAGATAGACCGGTCAGTAACAGTGAGTTTCTATTATTTATGCAGCAATCAGCCTACCAGGATCAGGAATACTGGAGCCAGCAGGGTTGGCACTGGAAGGAAAAATTTGACGTTAGCTGCCCTGAATTCTGGATGATAGACAAACAGCAAAACTGGTTCGGGATAGATATTAAAGGTCCGCATCATCTTGCCCCTGATCATCCTGTTTGGGGCCTTAATCACTACGAAGCCCAGGCGTTTGCTCTGTGGGCCAGCTACCGATTACCGCATGAATATGAATGGGAAGCGGCAAGTCAAAATGATTGCCTGAAAAATACAGGGCAAGTGTGGGAATGGTGTCAAAACAGTTTTCATCCTTACGCAAACTTCAGGGCATTTCCCTACGATGGCTATTCCATGCCTTATTTTGACGACTCACACTTTGTCATGAAGGGTGCCGGTCGTTATACAGAAGATGTAATTAAACGCAGCAGTTTTAGAAATTATTATCAGGCTGACAAACGACATCAGTTTGCAGGATGCCGCCTGGTCTTTGAGTAAGGCGTGAATAAATACTCCCGTAATAAACTAAGGAAGTTTTAATCGTCACTCCCGCAAAAGCGGGAGTCTAGTCGTACTACTGGATCCCCGCTTCCGCGAGAATGACAATACGCTGTATCATATAGCTCGTGAGTCATGATCCGTTTACGTTTTATGAATTACAGAAAAACTACTCAAAGTAGTTCATGATTTGATAGCCACCTTCCTTGAGGTAACAATCTTTATGCATCAGTTTCAAATCTGATGCCATCATTTCTTCTACTAGCATCTTCAGGTCGTATTCAGGCTTCCAGCCGAGCTGGGTGTTGGCTTTGCTTGGATCGCCGATTAATAGTTCGACTTCTGTTGGCCTGAAATATCGGGGGTCAACGGTGACGATTTCTTTGCGGCTGGCGAGGATGAAGCCTTGCAGGCTGAATTTGTGGAGGCAAACGAAGCAGCGGCGGTGGCGATGACAGGGCTGACAGAATGGTTGCAATCCAAGCTTAGCACTGCAACTGAGGACTACGCATTAGGGCCGGAATTATTCCGCCAGATGATTTACGACACGGAACGCGTCAATGTCACCCTGGATGAACTCGAAGCCATTGGCCGGGCAGATTTGAAACGTAACAAG
>JAIVVP010000147.1:0-5002 GCA_049189775.1 Gemmatimonadota bacterium
TAACCACCAAGATCCCGGCCCTTGGTATCTACAAATATCCAGCCATTGATGCGCGCATTTTCACTTTTGATCATTGGTGGGCCATCTGTCACATTAATGGATGTCACATCACCCAGGGGTATTCTTGCACCTGAAGGTGTAACGATTGGTAATAAACGTAATTGTTCCAGAGAATCACGAAGTTCACGCGGATAGCGAATATTGATCGGATAGCGTTCCAGTCCTTCAACTGTTTCCGAAACATTCATCCCACCAACTGCGGTACGAACGATATTCTGAATATCACTGATATTAAGTCCTAATCGTGCCGCCTTGATTCTATCGATATCGATTGTCAGGTAACGACCGCCTGCAACACGTTCAGCATAAACTGAGGCCGTACCAGGCACATCCTTAAGAACCTGTTCAATCTGGCGGCCGATATTTTCAATAACCTTGAGATCGGCCCCGGCTATTTTTATACCAACCGGCGTTTTAATGCCAGTGGCCAACATATCGATACGTGTTTTGATCGGCATGACCCAGGCATTGGTAAGACCTGGAAAATTCACCACGGCATCAAGTTCTGCTTTTAACTTATCCATAGTCATTCCTTCACGCCACTCATTACGCGGTTTAAAACGAATTAATGTTTCAATCATCGTTAAGGGGGCTGGATCAGTCGCTGTTTCTGCACGGCCAATCTTGCCAAATACTGTATCAACTTCAGGCACGGTACGAATCAATTTGTCTGTTTGTTGTAGTAATTGTCGCGCCTTGCCGATAGAAATCGCGGGTAATGTTGTTGGCATGTACATTAAATCGCCCTCATCCAGCTCGGGCATAAACTCGCTACCTAATTGTGTAAATGGCCATAACCCAACCATCATGATAATTAATGCCGTGAATACTGTCGAAAATGGAAAACGAAGTACGAACCTGATGATTGGGCGATAGCTAAAATTCAATAAGCGCGTAACTGGATTTTTTTCTGATGAAATAATGCGGCCTTTTACAAAATAACCCAGCAAAACAGGAACAACTGTAATCGCAAGAATCGTCGCCGAAATCATTGCGTAAACCCATGTGAATGCCAGGGGCGAAAACATACGACCTTCCTGTGCCTGCAAAGTAAAAATAGGTAATACGCTCAGCCCGGTTATGAGTAATGAAAAGAACAGTGGTGGGCCAACTTCAGAAGTTGCTGCCGAAATCATTTCCCAATGATCGGCATTATCGGTTTTCCGTTCGATATGCCGATGAACATTATCAATCATGACAATAGCAGCATCGACCATGACACCTATGGCTATGGCTATGCCACCAAGAGACATTATATTGGCGTTAATACCCTGGATATTCATGATAATAAATGCCATCAATATCCCAAGTGGTAGACTGATAACAACAACAAGAGCGGACCGTATATGCACAAGAAATAATATGCAGACGATAACCACCAGGGCCAGTTCCTGATACAAGGCGTCTTTCAATGTATTTATTGCCCGTTCTATTAACCCGGAACGATCATAAGTCTCAACAATTTCTACGCCTTCAGGCAATCCCTGTTCCAGTTCGGTTAATTTTTCCTTAACTGCGTCGATTACTTTCTGGGCATTTTCACCCCAACGCATAACGATAACACCACCAACAACTTCACCCTCGCCATTTAATTCAGCAATACCACGACGCAACTGTGGCCCAACTCGTACTTCTGCTACATCGTCAAGTAATATAGGTGTGCCTCTAACATTGACACCAAGAGGTATGTTACGCAGTTCATCCACGCCACTGATATAACCTTTAACCCTGACCATATATTCAGCTTCCGCCATTTCAATAACAGATGCCCCTGCTTCCTGATTGGCATTTTTTATTGCTTTGCTAATGGTGGATATTGGAATATCGTAGGCACGTAATAAATCAGGATCGACAACAACCTGATATTGTTTCACCATGCCACCGATGGTAGCGACCTCTGCGACGCCAGGAACAGTCTGTAGTTCGAATTTAAGAAACCAGTCCTGAATTGAACGTAATTCTGCCAGATCATGTTGGCCAGTACGGTCAACAAGCGCATATTGATAAACCCAGCCGACACCCGTTGCATCGGGGCCCAGCTCGGGCTGTACTCCAGCAGGTAAACGTCCAGCCACCTGACTTAAATATTCAAGTACGCGAGAACGTGCCCAGTAAAGATCCGTGCCTTCTTCAAAAATAATATAGACATAGGAATCACCAAAGAAAGAATATCCCCTGACAGTCACTGCATGAGGCACCGACAACATTGCTGTCGTCAGTGGATAAGTCACCTGATCTTCAACAACCTGGGGGGCCTGCCCCGGGAAAGGTGTTTTAATAATAACCTGAACATCAGAAAGATCCGGTATCGCATCAACAGGAGTCTGCTTGACGATAAATATTCCACTAATCACGAGGATGATGGTGACAAGAATAACCAGGAATCGATTAATAATTGACCAACGTATAATTTGTTCGATCATGATCTATTCCTTATTCATTTCAGATTGTTCCATTGGATGATCACCCATTGAATCATCGTCCATTGATCCTTCAACGGACTGCATGCGACCTATACTTGCCTTCAGGCTCGATTCGGAATCAATAAGGAATTGTGATGAGACAACAATATTATCTCCTTCATTCAGACCAGATATAATTTCAACCTTGTCTCCGCTCTCTATACCTGTGACAACTTCCTGTGCCAGGAAACGGCCTTCCCCAAGTGCTTTTATGACTCTTGTCTGCCTGGAATCGCGAATCAATGCTTCACGTGGAATATTTAAAGCGTCTTTTTGTTGTTTGCCGAAAATAGTGACATGAGCGTACATATTCGGCATTAATTTTTCTTCTGGATTATCGAAACGCAAACGTACACGTAAGGTACGGGTAACAGGGTCAAGTTCAGGGTATATATATTCAACATTCCCTTTCCAGATAACACCTGGCATTGAGGGCAATGTAGCTTCAGCTATCTGACCTATCTTGACCCAGTTTGCCTGTCGTTCAAAGACTTCAGCAAGCAACCAGATATTGTCCAGATTGGCAATACTGAGGATCTGTGTTTCGGGCTTAACAAACATGGAATCACGTACCCCAAGTTTTGTTAGTACACCAGTTTGAGGTGAATAGAAAACTACATTTCTTGATGCCTTTAGTTCTTTATTAAGACGTGCAATTTGTCGCTCTGAAATACCCAGGGAAATTAATCTTTCATGCGATCTTTTAATCATTGTTTTATTATTGTTCTTAAGCGCATGGACATACTCTTCCTGGGCAACCACAAGTGGTGGTGAGTAAATTTCAAACAGGGCTTGGCCTTTCTTTACACGCTCGCCTTCTGCCCTGACAGTCAGTTTATCAATCCATCCTTCAGTCCGTGTGTGGATATGGTCTATCCTCTCTTCATTGTATTCAAGATAACCGACTGTATGGATATCTTTTGATATTGACCCACGCACTGCAGTGACAGTACGTACACCAAGATTATTCACTACCTCAGGTGATATTTTTACAATTGGTCTTCCGTTTTCGCCAGCTTCATCATTGCTTTCATAAACAGGTTTTAGATCCATGCCCATTGGCGACTTACCAGGCTCGTCACGACGATAATTTGGATCCATGGGGGCCACCCAATAAAGAACAGACTTCTCTTTCTTTTCATTACTGGACTGAAAATCTACGTGGTCTTCTACAACTGAATTACCGTTAACAATTTTGTTGTATACGTTTGCAAGCCTGGATGAAAGATTTCCAGTACGTTCAAACACAATACCAAGCCCTAGACTAACTATTAGTAGTAGCGATATTAAGGCTGTTTTTCTCATTTTACTCTCCTGCTCAACTTGTAAACCTGTCTTACATTGACAAGGTTTTTATATATAAAACTTCAGACACCTGATCTATCCGGAAGAGAATAGATAAGGAGATCAGTATCGGCAGAGGATCAAATCAGGAGTGCAGAGTAACGTTGCAGGGGAAGTAGGATTGCCCGTTCAGGGATGGGCAAACGATGGTGCGTAAGATTGGAAGCTATTTTATTCCTGAATGATATTGATGCGGGGACACTATCAGGAAATAGCTTATGAAATTTATCTGACTGGCCTGTTTTCTCAATAGTATTCAGTGATGCAGTTACTTCATCACAGTCACAGACACCCAGACAATGATCATCATCGGTGTTGTAGTGTTCTACAAGTTTATCAGTCTCATTATCTGCTGTATGACATGAATATTCTGTATTGCTTTGAGAGGGAACTATTGAATTTGTATCTTGCGAAGTTGCAAAACAGGTCTGGCAAAACAACAACAGCCAGCTACCCACAAACATTGTTATTGCGGTAGAAGCTATATTCTTTTCTTTATTTCTAAGCCAGGTAAACATTTATAATAATTACGGTCTTTGCCTAATATTCAGTAGTTTAGCTCAATTATTCGGAAAAATAACCTTTAAACAAGGTGTTATTGTGATAATTGACAGTAATTTATCATTATTGTTCCTGTCTTGCTTGCCACATTAAGCTGTAATTGTAATATCTGAATTGGTTAACAAACCTTGTCAGATTAACGTTTGGGGAGCCTGAATTATTGCCCAGACAGACAAATATATGTGTTGAATGAAAGTTATTTTGGGCTAAAGTGTCGATAATAATCATAAATACAGGCGTTTTATGCAATCCTCTCAGGCAAATTGTGGAGTTTCTCCTTTCAAAGACCTTGATCTAAATAAGATCAAGGTAAGTTGCTCGAATTGCAGTCTGTCAGAGTTGTGTTTGCCCAGGGGGATGGGTGAAGATGCTGTGGAGAAGCTGGAAAAGATTGTTAAACGCGCTTCTCCCCTGCAAAAAGGTGAGTTTTTCCTGCTCGGTAAAAAGCCCGGGGAAGCGCTGACGGTTTTCAAGGATCTTTGGCAACGGGAACCGCAAAACAGCTATGCTGTCCGGGGAATTGTCCGTTCTCACCAGGCCCTGGAGAAATTGCCGGAGGTGGTTTCCTTTCTGAA
>JAIVVP010000148.1:0-5002 GCA_049189775.1 Gemmatimonadota bacterium
TTCGAATTATCTGACACAGTTACTATTTATCATGTGTAGTATCGGCATCACGATTAATATCGTATTGATGATACTGAATCTTTTCCCTTTACTGCCTCTGGATGGTGGTCGGATTCTGACGGCAATGCTGCCGCCTAATTTGGCCATTTCTTTTTCGCGCCTGGAGCCTTACGGTTTGATAATACTTGTAGTCCTACTGGTTAGCGGTATCCTCTGGGAAATATTATTGCCAGTTATGGGTGGTATAGAATCGCTGATTTATCAATTAATTCGACTCACTTAACATTAAAATTAGACCAGATATTTAAAACAATGACAAACCTCGTGGAGCAGATATTTGAGAAGTTATTATGGAACAGCCGGTTTGTGGTGTTATTGGCTGTGATTTCGAGTTTGTTTACCGCCTTTGCCATGTTTTATATGGCGACGGTGGACACATTTTATACGATTCAACATCTTGCCCACTATGCTTCTTCTGAAATGGATATTGTCACCAGGGCCGATCTTAGAGGAGAAACGGTCACACATATTGTTGAGGTGATAGATGGTTTTCTCCTGGCATCCGTCCTGTTGATATTTTCTATGGGTCTCTATGAACTCTTTATTAGCAAGATAGATGTGGCAGACGAAAGTGAAACATCGGCTAATGTGTTGCACATCAATAGCCTGGATGATCTTAAAAATCGTCTGGCCAAAGTGATACTGATGATATTGATAGTTAACTTCTTTGAACAAGTCCTAAAAATGCAATTTGAAACACCACAATCATTGATCTATTTATCTGGTGGTATTGCCTTGATTGGACTGGCACTCTACCTGACGCATCAAAGCGAAGGGCATTAATGCCGTAGATAATTTAATTCAAAAGATATTTAACACGATTTAACCCTTTTTTATCTCCCATGCGTTATCAGGCGTAACGACATGCATTTTCAATCAGGAGATAAATATGAAAAATCTAACTCTGTTACTATTATTTCTGGCAGTGGTTTCTCCATTGCAAGCCTGTGCCCATGAGGCGAGATCAAATCAAAATATACAAATAGAGATCATTGCAGATGATGGTTCTGTTTATCCCGTCTACGACCTTACGCAAAAACACGCTGCTGTGGAAAATGTAAACAGGGCCTATCTGGAAGCTGTTAATGGTCACAATTATAAGATACGTGTACGTAATTTAAGTCCAGGGCGTATTGGCCTGGTGGTTGCTGTTGATGGTCGTAACATAATATCCGGCCAGAAGTCGCATCTGAATTCCACAGAAAGGATGTACATCCTGGAACCTTATGGACAGGCTGTTTTTGATGGTTGGCGTACAGATCAAAACCAGGTACATCGTTTCTTTTTTACGGCAGCAGAAAATTCATATGCAGAGGCCTTTGGTGATAAATCTGCAATGGGTGTGATCGCGCTGGCCGTATTTAATGAAAGGCCAAAGAAAATGGTACGCAAAGGCCTGCGTTCCAGATTGAACAAGACTATTGGCGATGCAGATATATCTTCTGCGATGGAGGCAGAGGATTCATTAGCCAGGTCAGAGTCACGTTCGGCACCGCAGGCAGGTACCGGGTTTGGCGAACAAACCTATTCCCCGGTCAGGCTGGTTCAATTCCAGGCGAATCGCAGTCCTGCAGAAAAATATTTTTATAAGTATGAATGGCGAGAAGCTTTGTGTATGAAGCGCATAGTCAACTGTGGGGAACCAGAGAATCGATTTTGGCCTGAAAATCTGGTTAGTAAGGGTTCGGCGAGGTACGGTTACGCACCGTCCCCGCCCGGATTGGAACTATAGTTAAACAAATACTATTTGGTAATATTCACGCAGCATCTTTCTGTTGATTAGTTTGATGCATATGTACATCCTGTTGCGGATAAGGGATTGAAATACCTTCCTTATCAAATCGTAATTTGACGGCCTCGGTCAGAGCATAACGAACACTCGAATAATCTTCTTTTTTAACCCAGGGACGTACAATAAAGTTTACGCTACTGTCGGCCAGTTCAGACACCGCAATCAGTGTTTCTGGCTCTTTGAGAATACGTTTTTCTTTTTTGACTATATCCGCCAGTATGGATTTGGCTTGTTTGATGTCATCGTCATAACCTATAGCAAATACCAGGTCGATACGCCTTGTGTCTTTTGCAGAATAATTAGTAATATTACCTCCTGTAATACTGGAGTTAGGAACAATAATGGCCTTGTTATCACCGGTTCTCATTTGTGTTGAGAAAATCTGAATGCCTTCTACCACACCACTGACACCACCAGCTTCTACAAAATCACCGACTTTAAAAGGGCGGAAGAAAATAATCATGACCCCCGATGCAAAGTTGGAAAGCGATGCCTGAAGAGATAGACCAATAGCCAACCCTGCTGCACCGATGATGGCAATGAATGAAGTTGTCTGAACACCAAGTTGACCTAATGCTGCAATAATCACAAAAGCGATCAGTGCTATGTAGGTGATACTGCCGGCAAATGATATGAGCATAGGCTCGATTTCTTTTTTCTCCATTAGAGAAACAAGCAGTTTCCTGATTAATCTGGCTGCCCAAATTCCTACGACAAGGACAACAGCCGCACTGAAAAGATTAATAAATAGTTCTGTAGCAAATTCTCCCATCGGGATTCTCCTCTTGTCCAAAGATGCAAAAAGAACAGATTTTAATCGAACTGGTATTGCTTAACAGTAAGAATATTTAAAATATGCTACATGTGAACGACGGCAGTATTAACAACAGGTGACTGTTGTTTTGCAATCACAAGATAACGCAAGGGCCCACCCGGGTGAATAGCGTTGAAGGGATAGCAGGTAATTAGAGTCAATGTATTGTCGGATGTGTTAGCGAGATATTGAGCCTGTTTCTCGTGAGCAATAATTGTTTCACTTACTTCATATTCAATCGTCCTTCCACTGAGTGATTGCAACTGGATGAGTTCTCCCGGTTGAATGTCCTTTAAAAATCTGAAATGAGTATCTCTATGGCCGGCAATCACAGTATTCCCCTGTTGTCCTGGTAAGGATGTGCCAAAAAGATGTCCCGGACCGAAAGCAAGTGAGGACCCACTCGCTCCGGCCAGGACGATGCGGTCGATTCCAAGACCTGGCACATCCAGACGACTGATGGGCCATGTATCCGCCCATGGCCAGGGCTTCACCTCCTGTTGACCATGAACTGTTTTATCCCAGGCTGTCTCAAGGAGAACTTGCGCCAGGATTGCCTTGGCGTGGATATAGGACGCGCTGCCTATCTGCCACATGCCGCAGAGGGGGAGGACAATCAGTAAACCCTTCAGGCTTATATGTTTAAACGTTGAGGACATATTTTCGGGTTAAGCACAGAAACAGTGCAGTGAATAACATTAGCAAGCCACTGAGGAATGCAAAGGGTGCATTCGTTGCTGTGGCTGGCAGCTGTCCGAATACTTTTTTGTGATCCCAGCCCTCGGGCAGATTTACCGGCAGGGCATTGGAATCAAGAAGTGCTTCCCTGCTTCTTGCAGGGGTGACATCGACTGCGACCAGGCTGGTGTATTTGCTGACCAGATGATGAGTGAGTGCAGTTTCGATAATATTATTTCGGAGCCCTTCTGCCTCATCACCCTCTGTATTCCGGTTTTGGCGCATTTGATCCATCAATGCGGCAATTTTTTTGCGTGCCCATATGGTCGGGATGCCTGAATCTTTTTGACCTCCTTTAAGATCAAGTGAGGCACTCCATGTTTCACCTGCGATTTCCCCGGTGATGACAAGAGACTCAGGTAAAGATTCTGATTTGGTGCTGATCAGCAGAGGTTCACCAAGATAGAGATCTGGAATATTCTGTGGCCAGCTTTCGACAACACAATTTCCTTTTGTGCAATCTTCTGGCCATTGAATATGGATATTGGTCAGGACAGGGCTTTCAAGTTTACTGAACAGGGTTTCCATCTTTGACTGTATCTCGGAGACATTGCCGATATAGGTATGTGTTCCGCGCCCGAACCTGGCGGCACGATGCATAAAATGTGAATTCGGTGCGGAGCCTATACCGATGGTAAATAATCGGCTGTCACCCAGTTGTGACTGGATGATATTAAATAAAGCATCTTCGTTACCTATACTGCCGTCTGTAAGAAAGATAACTTGCCGAATATCATAATTATTACCATCGTAATTCCTGTCGTTATGATCATTGTTGCCGCGTTTTAATAATGCTGCGCTTAATGCGGGTGCCATTTCTGTTCCACCCTGTGCCTCAAGGTTGTCGACATACTGGTGTGCCTGTCGCAAAGAATGATGTGACAATGGTTGTGGAAAATGAAATAGTTTCTCTGTGTAAGAATTAAACTGGATGATGTTAAATCGATCCCCTGGCTTTAAGCGATCAAGTGCAAGATTCAGGGCCTGTTTTGCCTGAACTATCGATGGACCTGACATTGAGCCTGAAGTATCGATGACAAAAATAACTTCTCTATGCAGGACGGGAGATGTTTCACTGGCGGGCGGTAGCAGCATGATCAATGAGTAAATATCTGAATCTTTTTCTTCTGTAAACAGCGCAGCCTTGGGAGCATTGCCAGGCTCCGCTTTCCAGTCGAGGACAAAATCGCGATTGGCGGGGACTTGCCTGTGTTGTAATTGAATTGAATATTTTGTTTTGTCAGGGATGCCGATATCAATCGGGTGATATGGACTGTCAATATTACTAAGCAAAAAACCCGCATCCAGATCTATGCTTAAACTTACGGGATTGACAGAGGTATGTTCTGGTTCATTCTCCAGGCCCTTATCAGGATGTATTACATGCGGAGTGATTCTTGATGCATCCGCAACCTGGTCGGTATTCAATGACCAACCAGTGCCCTGAAAACCGGTGACAATAGTTTTTCCCGGGATGTAGCGGGGTGCAACCACCATGGGGAAACGCAAATTGAATGTTTCATTCTGGTAACTCACAGGCTGTTGATAGGTGATTTCGATCATGATGTTTTCATCAGGGCCAATATTCGCGACTGATG
>JAIVVP010000149.1:0-4966 GCA_049189775.1 Gemmatimonadota bacterium
TTTACGCACGGGCTATATTCATTTGCTAAGTAAGTTAAGCAGGCGGGGTTTTTCTTGACCAGAGATGCTCAACCACAGTCATGACGATAACAATATACAAAGTTGCGCCGCTGATAAGGACAACACGTGAAAAAAATGCACCGGTGATACTGGCACCTTCACCCATACTGCTTCCCAGTAATACGATCAATGTTGTCACTGCCGAGCTCAGGTAAACCGCATAAGGCTTCTCTGAAAACATGCCCATGGCAAAAATCAGTGTGAAAAAAAACATCAGGGCTGTGAAGAAATGAAGTTCAGGTACGGCAACGATCAAAAAGAAAAAACATACTGCTGCCGTTCCACCGATCAAGGTCGATGTCATGGTCTTCATGGCCATGGCAGTACCCTTGGCAACTTCAGGCATTAAACTGAAGATCGCAGCCATGATCATGATTAATATTTGACTGCTCAGGTTAAGAGACAAAAACAGGACTGCCAGGGGCAAGACTGCACAGGTACTCTGGAATGCAGTGACGGCAGCCTGCCTTGAATAGCCTTTCTGCATTTTCCTACGTGGCGGTGTTGCCAAAGCAGTGGGTGGATCAGGGAAAAAGAAATAACCCAGCATATAAAAAATTACTGCAAGTGCGCCGGAGATAATAAAATAAAAGGCAAAACCCGAGGCAATAATATCGTATTGCATACCCAGCATAGGCAGCATCAATACACCGAGCAAACACATCAGTACCAGAATGAAACTGCCGCCACGGTTTGCGAAATAATATATTTGAAATAGTATCAATCCCAGTATCGGCACAAAGACCAGGGGATAAGGCAGAACAAACAGGGTCATCACCAGGCCGATCAGAAAACCGTATATGACGTATAGAATTAAACTCAGGCCTACCTTAAGCGTTGGTGCAGGCAAGGGTAAAGGCAGGAATACCGATACCAGCACCGGAGTCAAAAAATACAGGGGCCAGGCAAGACTAAACGAGATCGCAACTGCGGCTGTTACGGTAATGGCGTAACGCAGGATACGTGCTGTATGCAGATCGTTTGTCCATAGGCGAAATCGCGGACGATTCGCCGATGAACAATCAGTAGACATAGGATAAATAGCTCATCAATCGGATCCAGATTCGACCCAGTGTATTGACGATGAAATGATCCCCTGTATAAATTTGCACATCAGCCTGTCCACCATGACGACGAATGCCACGGCTACTGTCATCTGAAAATTTTATGATGACCGGAAAACGTTGGGCGTCGCGTAACCAGCCACTATCAGCCTTGACTGTTTCCAACTCTCCCGCCGCACCTCCGGAAGGTTGGCTAATACCGTAGCCAATTGTCGATACTTCTCCCTTGAAAATTTTTCCGGGTGCGACATCCAGCAAGATCTCAACCGCATCGCCAATCTTTAAATTGGAAAGACTGTTTTCCCTGAGATAGGCCTTGACCCAGACATCCGTGCCTGAGATAAACGTCATTAATGGTGAACCAGTATTGGCATAATAACCCTCATCAATAGTCAGATTTGTTACACCGCCGTCTGACGGTGCGTAAAGTTTTGTTTCTGATAAATTGATCTGTGCCTGTTTCAGTGCGGCCCTGGCATCACGGATCCTGGCATTGTCCTCACCTTCGCTACCAGCCTGTTGTTTTGCCTTCTCTACTTCCGCACGCAAACTGGTAACCTTGCTTTCCGACTGTTCTACTCCGGCCTGTCTTCTATCGATCTCGGCCTCAGATACCGCACCTGGATCCTGTTTATAGATATTTTGCGTGCGCTGAAGGTCTGATCGCTTTCTTTTCAATTCCGCCCTGGCTTCTGCCAACTGCGCTATTGTCGAATCGATATTGGCGCTGCCGGCACCGACATCCTGACCAGCCAGCTCCAGACTAGATTCCGCACGCCGAAGTGCTATTTCATAATCTGCAGGATCGATTTCCAGTAACAGCTCACCCTTCATGACTACCTGATCAGCAACAACATTAACCTTGGTGACTAAACCGGAGACTTTAGGAGTGATAGGAATAATGAATCCCTGGACCCGTGCCTGATCCGTCCAGGGGGCAAGTCTGTCAGCGGCCACATACCAGACAAACAGGAACAGGCAAAAGATGAAAACATATAAAGTGACCCATCGTACCGGGTCATGTTTTGAATTTGCATCATCCTGAGTTTCAGTTACCTGAGGTCCGGTTTCTGTTGCAGCTTGTTCTTCTGTTACTTCCTTTTCCTGATCTGTGGTCATAAATTAGGCCTTACATACTGTATTGTTTCTTGAAGAAATGAGGAACTAAGAGTTTTCAGCCGATTCGGCTTCATGAGCAAGCCAGTCCATGAATAGTGTATAGCCCAATACCAGTACCACCGGGCCAATAAACAATCCTAAAATTCCTGAGAGTAACAGGCCTCCAATGGCACCAATAAAAATGACCAGCATAGGGGCATCAACACCACGACCAAGCAGAATAGGTTTTAGTATATTGTTCAGAAGTCCCACGGCCAGGTTCCAGATAAGGAAGGCCACCGCAGCAGGGGTCCCGGCGAATGAAAACGCATAGATGGATAATGGAATCAGGATAATCAGTATGTCGATCTGAACCACGGCAAGCACCAGACAAATCATGGACAGGAAACCGGCACCGGGTATTCCCATTGCCATGAATCCCAGTCCCGCCAACAGGGTTTGAATTAATGCAATGCCAAGTATTCCAGTAATCACACTTTGTATTATTTTGTGTGAAAGTGCGGCCATATTATCTCCCCGTTCACCGACCAGGCGATTACAAATTATCAGGACTGCCTTGTTGCAGGCCTCGGCCTTGGCAATAAATACCCCGGCAATGATGATAGAAAAGATAAACATCAACACACCCAGACCTGCACCAGCCGCAGCCTTCAGCATCCATTTACCAAAGGCCTTTAATTGTGGTTCTATTTGACCCAGCGTTGCCTTCGGATCTTCAGAAGCCCGGGTCCAGAAATCATTCAAGTCATCACCAATCAGGGGTATATCACTGACCACATCCGGAGGTGCCGGGATGTTCAGTGTTCCACTTTCCAGGTTTTTGGTCAGCGTTTGTGCTTCTTCAAACATGACCCCGGTGAGCATGACGGTTGGTGTAATTAACAGGAGAATCATTAACAGGGTAAACAGTGTGGTCCCCAGGGCATTGCCTAATTTCGTTTTTTTAATAAACCATTGGCACATCGGATAGGTACCAATCGCGATAACAATGCCCCAGACAATAGGCGAAATAAAAGGAGCAATAATATTGAAGCACCAGGTCAGCAACAGGATCATCAATCCTATGGGCACGACTATTTCCATGATTTTTTTTACTGATAATGAATTATCTGTTTCGGCGGTAGAATTGCTCATAATTATTTCCTGTTATTCTGCTGTGAATTCGATTGGCAATAAATGCCTAATATATATTGAAACAGGTTTGAGATCATTAAATTGAGCACATTACTATGTATGATATACACCATCTGATATTAACAGGAGAAAGACTATGCTTCTTTGGCAAAGATTGGCTGTGACTGTTTTAGCTATGCTGATAATGAGTTTTGTTGCCGGACTTGTCTGGCGAAATATATTCGATGCCGGTATACCAAGCTATCTTGCAGGTATGGTTGGTGGCCTGACAGCAATTCCTATATGGGAGTTAGTAGGAAAAGCTGGAACAGGGAAACAGTAATATTAATCTTTCCTGAAATGACGATCACTCAGGTGGGCACCCACAAGGCTGGCTACAAGTATGGCGATATAGAATTGACCGACGATTGCTTCCATATAGGCAAGTGTTCGTGCATAGGTATTCACAGGCAGGATATCACCGTATCCCAGCGTGGTCAGTGTTACGAAACTGAAATAAATTAAATCCCAAAATCGACTTCCATCATCGGCAAGATATGTGCCTTCAAATGACCCGGTAATAAGCTCTTCTACCAATCCGTATAATAGTGCCCATATAATGCCGATGAGCAGATAGATGGTGACAGAACCGACTATTTTATTAACATCAATCTTTGGGGCAAACAATATCTGCTTGATAGCCAATACTAATGAGTTGATTAGAAAAAATAGTATTACGAGTATACTTGCAATATATATAGACTGGGATGTGTAAAAAAAATTAAGTAAAGATAATAGCAAACTGAAGGCGGCCAAACCCAGACCAAACAGAAACCATTTTCGATCATCAATCAGACTCCATACACCTATTACAATCGTAAAGGTGAAGGTAAAATTAATAATGATTGAAGCACTATCGGGAAATAATTTCTGCGCAATTGGGGACAGGATCAAAAATGCAAGCAAGGCAGCCAACAGATATATGAAGTTGGCTTGCTTGAAAGAAGGTTTTTCAACTAGGGTAGACGCCATTGCCAGCTAATTGTATAACTTTTTTATTTGGATAGACATGAATTGTTAATGATGAAAACTTACATACTCAGAAGCCTTTTTATAGTTGCTGTCATTGTGGCATCAATTGTTCTGGTTCGCGCATTCGACTCGCGTAGCCTGCCTGACCTGCAGCCATGGCACAGAATTTCTTTGGACAGTGAATTTACTGAATCTAAAAGTGATCAAATTGAATCCCTGAATGACTACCTGGAACTGGAACAGCGTGTTTTTCAGGAAATGGACACGTCTTTATATAAAAACATTGAGCCGGAGAACCAGTTTGTATTCAGTCGTTATACCAAAAACAGTCCAGTTGACCCTGAGCAATTTTCACCCAACTGGAACCGTAGCTTTGAATTGACACCAGCAAACCCGAAAGGAGGGGTATTAATGATACATGGCCTGACTGATTCCCCATACAGTATGCGACACCTGGCAAGGATTTTTGAGGAACAGGGATACTATGTATTGGCACTGAGGATGCCCGGTCATGGAACGATTCCCAGTGGGCTACTGACAGCAACATGGAAAGATTGGATGGCCGCCACTTATCTTGG
>JAIVVP010000150.1:0-4928 GCA_049189775.1 Gemmatimonadota bacterium
GGCACCACCACGACCACGCAGGCCAGACTCTTTTACGATTTCAATAATATCTGTAGGTGGAATCTTCTCATTAAGAATTTTTGACCATGCTTCATAGCCACCGACCTGACGATAGTTCTCAAGTGTCCAGGGTTCTTCAAACTGGCGTGTTGCGTAGCAAACCTGATCTAGTTTTATCATTCGAAAGCTACTCCAGTTTATCCAGAATTTCGTCGACCTTTTCAGGGGTCAGGTTTTCGTGATAAACATGATCAACCATCATCATCGGCGCACCACAACAGGCGGCAAGACATTCTTCTTCCTGCTTGATGTGAAAACGACCATCCTCGGTTGATTCACCTTCCTTGATACCCAGTTTTTTCTCGATGTGCTGCATGATCTCACCGGAACCATTCAACATGCATGAAATATTGGTACAAACAGAAATACTATGCCGACCACACTTTTCTGTTTCCAGCATGGAATAAAAGGATCCGACTTCGTATACGGCTATGGGTGGCATCTGCAGATACTCTGCAACTGCGTCCATCAACTCCGTTGTTAAATACCCCTGGTTCTCATGCTGTACTTCACGCAGGGCAGCCAGAACTGCAGATTGCTTCCGATCCGCAGGATATTTAGCAATCCAGCGATCGATTTCTGAACGGGCGTGGGAAGATAATATATTATTGTCTGTCTTAGTCATTTCAAATATTTTAATAATTTTTCACGATATTCGTGAAGAGTTAAGCGTGAAAAGTGAAAAGCATTATCTGGATTTTACGTTTCACCTTTCACTTTTAACATTTCACATTTATTACCGATCAATCTCCCCAAATACTATGTCCTGTGAGCCTATCACCGTCACCACATCAGATAACATATGGCCTCTGACCATTTCATCCATAGCGGACAAATGTGCAAAACCGGGCGCACGAATCTTTACCCGGTAAGGTTTATTCGCCCCATCCGAAATCAGGTAAATACCGAACTCACCTTTGGGATGTTCAACCGCTGTGTAGGTTTCACCTTCCGGAACGCAATAGCCCTCGGTAAATAATTTAAAGTGATGAATAAGAGATTCCATATCACCTTTCATCTCTTCACGCTTTGGCGGGACTAATTTAGGATCATCCAGGATCACTGGTCCCGGATTTTGATTTAACCAGTCAACACATTGTTTGATAATACTATTCGACTGACGCATCTCTTCAACACGAACCAGATAGCGATCATAGCAATCACCATTGGTACCGACAGGAATATCAAAATCAACCTGATCATAAATATCATAAGTCTGTTTTTTACGAAGGTCCCACTCAACACCTGAACCTCTTAACATCGGCCCGGTAAAACCCAGTTGCAATGCGCGTTCTGCTGAAACAATTCCAACATCAACGGTACGCTGTTTCCAGATTCTGTTATCCGTTAATAATGTTTCATACTCATCGATAAGGCCCGGGAATTTTTCTGTGAATCTTTCGATAAAATCAAGCAGAGACCCCTGTCGATCCTGATTCATATTTTTTACTTCTTTTTCGTTATGCCACTTTGAAGCTTCATATTGAGGCATCGTTTGAGGTAGATCCCTGTAGACACCGCCAGGACGAAAATAAGTTGCATGCATACGTGTACCAGAGACCGCTTCATAACAGTCCATCAGATCTTCACGTTCACGAAAACAATACAGGAACATGGTCATGGCGCCGACATCCAGTGCATGTGTTCCCAGCCACATTAAATGATTCAGCACACGCGTGATCTCGGCATACATAACACGGATATATTGCGCGCGAATCGGCGGCGTAACACCCATAAGCTTTTCTATTGCCATCACATAGGCATGTTCATTACACATCATGGAGACATAATCGAGCCTGTCCATGTAACCGATACTTTGATTGTACGGTTTATATTCTGCCAGTTTTTCCGTGCCTCGATGCAATAAGCCAATATGTGGATCGGCCCTTTCAATAACTTCACCATCCATCTCCAGCACCAGACGTAACACACCATGGGCGGCTGGATGCTGTGGCCCGAAATTCATTGTCATATTACGAATCTCAGGCATCTTTCTGTCCTTCTGCAGCCTTAGCTTCAGTCACATTCTCGTAACGATTATCGTGGCGAATGACCCTGGGAACCAGAACCCGATTAGTGATGGTAACAGGTTGATAAATAACACGTTTTTGTTCAGGGTCGTAACGCACCTCAACATTGCCTTCCAGTGGAAAATCTTTCCTGAATGGATGCCCGACAAAGCCATAATCGGTCAAAATTCTTCTCAGATCAGGATGTCCTTCAAAAAGGATACCGAATAGATCAAATGCCTCACGTTCATACCAGTTTGCTGATGACCAGAGATTGACCACTGATTCAATCTTTGCGGGTGTTTCATCAATCATGCAACGAACACGTAAGCGCTGATTATGTTTGATCGACAATAGATGATAGACCACAGCAAAACGTGGCTTTGCTTCTGCTTCATCATCAAAAATTCCCTTGCTTACACCACGGCTAAATCCGGTATTGGTAGTACTTTTTGTCTCCCAGTCTGCCTTGCCAAAAGTTGAGTAATCAACACCACAAAGATCGATTAATTGCTCAAAGGAAAATTCTTCTTCATCTTTAAGTGATTGACAAACTTCAAGCAAATGATCCGGGGTTAATTCGATGACTGCCTGACCAAAGGCAACATGAGCATCCGTTATCGCGTCCCCGAAACGCTCGCCCAGAGAACTTACTAATTTTTCAACAGAATTTGCCATGCTTTTGAAATTATTATTTTTGCTGTTTCGAACTAACGCGCAATCGTGTTAGTTCGCTTGATTTTATTTTGTAGTTGTATGATCCCGAACAAAAGTGCTTCTGCAGTTGGTGGGCAACCTGGCACATAAACATCCACAGGGACAATTCGGTCACAGCCCCTGACCACGGCATAAGAGTAGTGATAATAACCACCCCCATTCGCACATGAACCCATGGAAATCACCCAACGCGGTTCTGCCATCTGGTCATATACCTTGCGTAACGCAGGTGCCATTTTATTAACTAGTGTGCCAGCAACTATCATGACATCAGATTGACGAGGGCTGGGTCTGAAAATGACACCGAAACGATCCATATCATAGCGAGAAGCGCCTGCCTGCATCATTTCAACTGCACAACATGCGAGGCCAAAGGTCATTGGCCACATGGATCCTGTTCTGGCCCAGTTAACAACGCTATCTACCGTTGTCGTAACAATTCCTTTCTCGTGAACCGTACCTTCCATCCCCTGTGCCGTATCCAACACTCCAGTTTGCTGTGCTACTCCCATTCAAGAGCTCCTTTGCGCCATTCATAAATAAAACCGATCACAAGCACACCAAGAAAAATCATCATGGCCCAGAACCCGGCCATACCTATTTCGTCAAGGACAACTGCCCAGGGAAACAGAAATGCGATTTCAAGATCAAAGATGATAAACAGGATGGCAACGAGATAATAACGAACGTCAAATTTAATACGGGCATTTTCAAATGCTTCAAAACCGCACTCATAGGGGGATTGTTTTGCGCTATCTGGACGGGCATGTCCCATAAGTTTACCCAGACCAAATCCGATAAGGATCATTGAGGCACCCATCACCAGACCGATGATAATGAAGACAAGAATGGGGAAATAATTTTCCAACATCTTAGTGTGTTATATCCTTTTCAATCCAGATAATTGAAGAAAGTGCCACGCAAGTACGCAATAAAAATCCATCTCCGCCCGCGCCAGTCTAGCGACGTCAACAGTATACAATCTCGCAACGCAACAATCACTGAAATAGTGATTATTTTTAGTGAAAAGCCTGTTTATTTAAACGAAAAAGTAAAGAGTTTGTAATCATGAACAACTCTATGAATTGGCAACATCAAAAAGAGAGAATGACAATGATTTTGTATCTTAAAGAATTAAGTTTTCTGTGATTTAAATGAGAATCAATATCTTTAAGCTGAATATTCCTGGCTATTTTTGCAGATAGGCAAACATCACCGCAGCTAGCGCGATCGCCAGTGCTACAAAAACCAGATAATCCTTCCAGTTAGTCTTTTTCTTTTCCTGACTGTTAGCTGATTTATTCCTGAAGCTACTGGCCGCGTAACGCCACTGCGTAACAGTTGATACACTGGGTTCTGCAAACATTTGACGCCATTCTGCGACCGTTTGTGGCCGTTCCTTATGATTTGTACGTATCGCATGTTCAACAGCTCGTAAAAAGAATGGTGAATATTTATCGCTATGTTGATCCAGGATATCCACGACTTCCTGGATGGCCTCCTCACCACTACTGCGGTTACGAAAAGTTGCATCAATGGGTGCCTCACCCGTGATTGCCCGATACAGAGTCGCGCCCAGGGCGTATATATCAGTCCAGGGACCCTGCATATCACTTCTACCATAATACTGTTCAAACGGTGCATAACCCGGGGAAGCAACTTTGGTTAGCGTATGGGTTTCTTCTCCAATTGCCTGGCGGGCTGATCCAAAATCCAGTAATAGCGCTGATCCGTCTGGACGAATAAAGATATTGCCTGGTTTGATGTCTCGATGTATGAAACCTTTAGCATGCATACCCTCTAAACCATCCAGTAAACCCATGATCATATCAGTGAGTTCATCTTCCGAAGGTTGTCCCTTTTTAAGTATTTCCTGAAAAGTTACACCTTTTTCATAACTCATCACCATGTATGCCGTATTATTTGCTTCAAACACGGTATGCACACGTACTATATTAGGGTGGTTAAATTTGGATAAGGTCTTTGCCTCTCTGATAAATCGCTCGAGACCCCATTCCAGTGTGCAGACACTATCGTCATCTGCTTTTACAGACTGTAAAGTATAATCTTCGTTCCTGGTTGCCATCCCTTGCGGCATGAACTCCTTGATTGCCACATCACGATCCAGGCTGCTGTCATGCG
>JAIVVP010000151.1:0-4918 GCA_049189775.1 Gemmatimonadota bacterium
CGTCAGTGCCAACCTTGATCGTTGTCTTGTGGGAGGTCGGATGCCGCCACTAGTAGCCAACTGACCATAGATGGATGATGACGGTCTATCAAATACTCGCCCAATGGCTTTAAGGGATTCACCACGTTGCCAGCGATCCCACATCTCTGTTTTTTGTGCCGCTGTATATTTTATTCGAGTTCTGTAAGTCATATTCAACACTCCATCTTTTTGCTATAAGATTAAAGTGTTGCGTCGACCAGTTGAAATCACCGTATTAAGCAGACATTCACCAACTAAAAATAGACAGAATAAAGTGTGTAAAAATGGGACAGAATTATTTTAATCAATAAGATAGAATTCATCTAGATAAAGAATTCGGAGTAGTTAAAAAAATGATTACATACGCTTACTGGTTTACGGTTATTGCGCTGATTGCTGCGGTGGTTTTTGTTGTTGGGTTTCGGATGGATGCATGGAAGGCGACCTTCGTGGCTTCAGCCATCTTGCTCTTGACAGGGTGGGGTGCTTATTATTTTCACTTCGAACAAATCTTTGTCAAAAAATGGGGTGGTGTGATGTCTGTGTCTGTGCCTGCTGGGCAGCGTCACATTCATTCGACATGGAAGGATGAAAACCTATGGATTGAGAACTACGATCCAGAAACCAATATCTGTCACTTCAGTGAATATTCCAAAGGCAACCTGTTACAGGGTAGAGTGCAGATTAAAAACTGTAATCCTTTATTGGGCCAACAATAAATACCATTTCTGATACCGAGTGTTACATCCCTTCTCCCCGGCCACGGAGATAGATAAAGTAATAGACCAGTGCCACCATAACGGCACCACCGATAATGTTCCCCAGGGTTACCGGCACAAGATTTTCTAAAAATCCTGATATGCTCAGGTTTGTAAGTTGTTCAGATGTGTATCCTGATACTTCAACAATTTGAGGATTTTTAGAAGCGATTAACCCCAGGGGGATCATAAACATATTGGCGATACAGTGTTCAAAGCCCATGGCAACAAATGCAGATACTGGAAATACGATTGCGAGAATTTTGTCGGTGACCGAGCGCGCGGCATAGCACATCCAACTGGCAAGACAAACCAGTGCATTGCAGAATATTCCCCGGGTAAATGCTTCTATCGCTGTGTGATCCACTTTATGTAATGCAATATCGATAGCAGTTGCTCCCACCGCATAGTGACCATCCAGCAGAAACCCCGAGAAATAGATGAGTCCGACGGCAAAAAAGGCGCCGGCCATATTTGAGAAATAAACCAAAAACCAGTTACGGGCAATGGCCTTGCCGGAAACCATTTTTGCTGCCCATGCCATGACAATCAGGTTATTTCCGGTAAACAGTTCTGCACCTGCAATGATCACGAGGATAAATCCAAGTGAAAATGAAATGCCCCCCAACATTCTGGCCTGACCAAAGGCATCACCTGCATTTGTCATGACAACTGTGTAGTACATCGCGCCAAAGGAGATAAATCCACCGGCAATCAAGGCCAGGGTGATGGTTTGTAACAGCGGCATAGTCGCCTTACTGACGCCAAGACTCTTGATTCGATCAGCGACTTGTGGGGGAGAGAATGGGTCATTAAGCGTTGTCTGGGGCATTCTGAATTACCTGGTTAGAGTTTTATTATAATAATAGTCATTGCACTGCCATATCTGAGTTCATGCAGAATACTGGAGGATTGTATGACTTATTTTCACAAGCGGGAAGCTAATCTCTGCAGAACCAGGTATTGCCCATTTAACTCATGCCATCCTCGCCATATTGCTGATGTCATTTTCGCTTGGGCATATCTATATCGGCACCATCGATACCGAGGGCGCCCTTGAAGGGATGGTAACTGGTCAGGTGGATGTTACCTGGGCAAAGCACATCACGATCTCTGGTACGAAGAAATCAGTGGTCAGGTAGAGAGTGGCCCGGTAGAAGGTGGTAAGCAAGAACCCGCAAAACCAGATTAGGCAAACATCCCTTCTCTATTAAGAGCACACATCCTTGTGCGGGGACTCATCCATGGTTTTTCCTCACTGGGGTAAGAAAATCTTATTTTTTCCCTAATGGAAATTTAATCAGGTTTTCTGGGCCAAGTACGCCGTCAGAGCGGGCCTTGAGATAGGCATAGATCTTGTCCATATTGTCCATCACACGCGGACTGGTCTTGAAGGGTCTCATCAAGGTACCAGGGCGGCCGTTGGTGACGGTTTCTACAAATCGTTTTTTATCAATTTTTTCTTTAAGGCTAACAATCAAATTAGGTCCTGCACCACCTTGACCGGCACCACCGTGACAGGTGCCACAGCCGTTGCCACGAAAATTTCTCCAGCCTTCGAATGTGTTTGCATCAATTTTCCCATCGATGACTTGATAAGGTGTATCGCCTTCTGTTGCGAATGAGATTGTTGCAGCAAGTCCGAGAATAAGTGCGGACATGACCTTGATCATAATTTTAGTATTTTTCATCTTAAAAAATCCTGATTTACAACGATAAATCATTATTAACTATGTGTACAAAGATAAGGGTGAAGGGTCATCTTATCAATAGGGCAAATTGTCGCACTTGATCAGGATCAAGGTTTCCTGATCGAATCACTGACCTGTTGAAAACAGGCGCTATTGGGAGTACAAACGCCGGATAAAGTTGTGTCGACTGTCTGGTTTATCAGGGTAGCGGATTCTGAATAGATGGAACAGTACGTGGAAGCAATCAATCTACTTTATCAGCACACTCAAAACATTTGTCCGTGTAAGGCAGTGCCTTGAGTCTTTCATCAGGGATATCTATCCCGCAGACTGAGCAGATACCATAAGTACCTTCTTCCATTCTTTTTAAGGAGTTCTTGATGTTCGCAATGGTTGCATTGGTTTCATCTTCCAGTGCTGCCAGGACCTCATCATTCTCACTTTCGGTGACCTGTTCTGCGAAATCAGCACTTACCGGTGATTCTTTATGATGGATATCTTTTTCAATATCGTTCAGTCTGGAGGTCAATTCATCAAGCTTATCCATGAGCTCTTTATGGATATCGTTATTCTTATTCATAACCGGAACCTGTTTTATTTACGTGACTAATTAAAGTGTACTCGATTTTTAAACATCTTCTAGGGTATTCTTATCCATAAATAGCCAGAAAGATTACTGCATCACACAATAGTGATAAAAGTGCCTGAAAAACAGATGACTGATCAACTACACCAGATAAATATTGCATACATCGACAAGGAAGATCGTCTGCTGATGCGGGCGACAACCACGAACGGTGATGAATACCGGGTCTGGTTTACACGTCGTTACGCGGGTTTGTTGATGGATATAATTAATAAAGGCATGAATGAACGTGGTGGAATGACGACATTGGGTTCGGCGCCACAAACAACGGATATGATTAAAGACGGTGCCCTGGAAAAACCGTTCGAGAATAATGTTACAAATTATCCCCTGGGTGAGAAGGGGGTTCTTGGCTTTGGTATCAAGACAAATGTTAGCGAAGACAAGATCCTGAGTTTGCAATTATTACCAGAAAACGGGCAGGGGATAACCCTGAATCTGAATGATTCCCTGATCTATATGTTTCATAATTTGTTATCACAGGGAATTGCCAGGGCAGACTGGAATTTTAAACAGGATCAGGATTCTGCAGGATCCGAACATATTCACTAAGGAACCTCGGATTAAGTCAAATCTGTCATTTCGAATCCATAAGGTGAGAAATCTAACCTCTCGGTCTTCGTTCAAAGACAAGATCCCTCTCGGTTGATGCTCCCGGCGCAACTCTACCGCCTACTGCCATGTAGGCGACCCTGCGGGATTCGGGATGACAACTTAATCAGAGGCTCCCTAACTAGTAGTTGGTAGTGAAAATTATTCTTGACCTATATGGGCTGAATTGATCAGTTCAATACTATAACCATCCGGATCTTTCACAAAAGCAATTTCGGTTGTGCCACCTTTGACTGGTCCCGGTTCACGAATGATCTCACCGCCCGCAGACCTTATCTCTTCACATGTTGCATAGATGTCATCGGTACCGATTGCAATGTGGCCATAGGCATTGCCGAGATCGTATTCTGAGGTATCCCAGTTATAGGTCAATTCAATGACGGCACTCTCGGACTCATCTGCATATCCGATAAATGCCAGGGTATAGGCATATTCCTTGTTTTCAGATTTACGCAGTAATTTCATGCCCAGAACATTGGTGTAGAATTTAATAGAGCGATCCAGATCGCCGACACGGAGCATGGTATGCAAGATGCGTTTACTCATAATAATTTCCTCTTGGTTTGGGTGTAGAGACTAGACTCTGAAGACATACTCCTTGTCTTTTTCGCGATCGATATCAGGTGGATAGTTTTTATATTTGTCCGCATAGTATTGTTCCATGTGATCGCCAGCCGAGGCGCGATTATAGGTTGCGTAATACAGGCGCCTGGTTGTGTTACTCATATTAGGATCTGATGAATGTGGTGCGTAACAATCGAATATCACCATATCACCGGGCTTGGTCGGGCAGTGAACAAATTCCATATCCGCCATATTTTCTTCAGTCAGTGGCTCCCATTCCTTGTACAGGCCATCATGCTGGTGACCAGCAACGACCTGTAGGCAGCCATTCTCAATGGTGGCTTCATCGATACATACCAGCGCGCTTAAAAAGTAATCAGTATAATATCCCCAGCCAGCCTGCTGATCCTGATGTGGGGTAAAACCGTCACCACCCGGCATTTTAAAATTGACCTTCTCCTTAAACATGATCGCGTCTTCACCCATAATTTGCGACATGGGTTTTTTCAAGACTTCACCGAGTTCAGCAAATCCCTTGTGGAAGGGTGAGAGCTTTTCTATGCGACAGATTAATTTTTCGTCAGGGTTGAGTTTGCTTTGTTCGTGATAGACCCATTGCTTGCCTG
>JAIVVP010000152.1:0-4903 GCA_049189775.1 Gemmatimonadota bacterium
TCGCGCAGCAAGCTCGGACATCTGATCTTTCTTGATTGCCTGGTCCCGATTATCAATAATGATAAAATCATTGCCGGTACCACTCATCTTGGCAAAAGGAACTGAAAATTCAACATTCATTACTCTTCTCCGGAAAAATCCGGGACAGTTTCGCCCTGAATCAATGATTCCATGGTTTCACGCCTGCGAATCACTGCAAACTGATCGCCTGACACCATGACCTCAGCCACCCGGGGCCTGGAATTATAGTTGGAAGCCATGGTGAAACCATAGGCTCCGGCACTCATCACTGCCAGCAGGTCGCCCTGGTCAACATGCGGAAATTCACGATCTTTTGCCAGGAAATCACCTGTTTCACAGATGGGACCAACAATATCGACTAATTCGTCAGTATCGACTTGTTGCTCTTTTAAAGGCAGGATATCGTGCCAGGCACTGTATAAAGAAGGCCGTATTAAATCATTCATCGCCCCATCTACAACTACGAAATTTCTGTCTGGTGTTTGTTTCAGAAATTCGACCTGTGTCAATAACACACCGGCATTACCGACAATGCTGCGACCAGGCTCAATGATGAGTTCATGCTCCGTGTTGGCAAATTTTGCACACACTTCATCTGCATATTCCTGTGCGGATGGTGGTGTTTCATCCTGGTATTGAATACCCAGACCACCACCAATATCAATATGTTCAAGCGTGATATCAGTTGCTTCAATTTCCTGCACCAGTCCCAGCAGACGATCAAGTGCATCAATGAATGGAGACATACTGGTGATCTGCGAGCCGATATGACAATCGATACCAACAACATTGAGATTCGTCATTGAGTGGGCTTTCTCATAGCCTGTGAGCGCCTCCTGGAAAGCAATCCCGAATTTATTTTCTTTCAGGCCTGTGGCGATATATGGATGTGTCTCTGCATCGACATCCGGATTAACGCGCAGTGATACCGGTGCAATTTTTCCAATCGCAGTAGCAACCTCATTCAATCGATCCAGCTCTGCCAGTGACTCCACATTAAAGCACTTAATCCCGACTTCCAGCGCACGTTGCATTTCATTGGCTTTTTTACCAACACCAGAGAACACAATCTTGCCTGCATCTCCCCCTGCCTTAAGCACACGTTCAAGCTCACCTACAGAGACAATATCAAAACCTGAACCGAGTCTTGCCAGAATGTTGAGTACAGCCAGATTTGAATTGGCCTTCACGGCGTAACAGATTAGATGTTTTTGTGCAGCCAAAGCCGAATCAAGCGCTTGCCATTGCTGCTCAATTGCTGATCTGGAATAGACATAGCAGGGGGTGCCGAATTTTTTTACAACATCGGCAAGCGCCACGCCCTCGGCACAAAGCTGGCCGCTATGATAGGCGAATAAAGTCATTTTATTTCGAATCAGGCTAATGAAGTAACAGATAAAGTGGCTGATGATGTTGCAGGCATAAGTGACGATTGTTGCTCATCAGGAAGGTAGAGCTTGCCTTTTTGACCACATGCAACCACCTGACTCAATACAAACAGGAGCATCAGTAATCGAATTGTTTTTCCACAAATTTGGCCAGGCATGTCTTGTCCCCAAAGTATTAATACAGGTAACTTATTGATGATGGTTCAGAATAACAAATATTATCGTTCTGCAAAATGCCATTCTGATGATTTCCGTTAATATCCACCGCCTGATCCTTCCAGGCTGAAGTCATTCAACTATCTCCTTCTTGAAGAAGACCTGTTTGATCTGTTACGACCCCCGCCACTATTACGTCCTCTTCCAGGGCCTCCAGAACGCTTGCGCTCTACTTTCACCGGCGGTTTTGGCTCAACCAGCATATCAGCTGTGATCTCACTGGCTGGTAATTTATGACCTATATATTCTTCAATTTCCATTAATGAGTAGACAAATTCTTCACAGGCAAAACTGACAGCATCGCCCGAGGCCCCTGCTCTCGCGGTTCGACCAATACGATGCACATAATCCTCGGCATTCTGGGGTAAATCGTAATTGAATACGTGGCTCACTTCGGGAACATGCAAGCCCCTTGCTGCCAGATCGGTAGCAACCAGAACAGGGAGTCTGCCTTCCGAGAATTCCTTGAATAATCGCTGCCGTTTGTTCTGTGGTACATCCCCGGACAAAACGGCCGAATGATAGCCATTGCCTTCGAGATAGGACCAGACTCTTTCCGCTGCTCTTTTTGTATTGACGAAAACGATGGAGCGCTTTGGATCAATTCTTTTCATTAACCCCAGAAGCAAGGGAATCTTTTCATCATTGGCAACGTGATACATGGTCTGCTTGACGTTTTCAGCCGTCACCTGATCAGGATTAATAATGATCTTCTCAGGACTGTTCATATGCTCGTAGGCCAGTTCAGTGACCCGATGTGACAGTGTCGCCGAAAACAACATATTCTGTCTGTTTTCCGGTGGCGGCATACGTCTGAACATGTATCTGATATCAGCGATAAAACCCAGATCAAACATGCGATCTGCTTCATCCAGAACAACAATCTCAATACCCTTGAGACTGTATACATTCTGCTTGTGATAATCGATCAGACGCCCTGGTGTGCCAATCAGGATATCTATTTTCTCGTTCAGACTGTTGCGCTGTTTTTCATAGTCTACGCCACCATAAACCAGGCCTAATGAAAGTCCGGCATGGGCATTGAGCATCACCGCATCTTTGTGAATCTGGATGGCGAGCTCCCTGGTCGGGGAAATTATGATTGCCCTCGGTTGCTGCTGTTTTCGCCCGGGGCGTTCAGGCTTATCCAGTAAATGTTGCATGATTGTCAGTAAAAAAGCCGCTGTCTTACCGGTCCCCGTTTGTGCCTGCCCGGCAACGTCTTTACCAGTAAGGGCAATCGGCAAACATTCCGCCTGTACCGGGGTGCAATGTGTCAGGCCATGCTCATTAAGTGACTCGAGTAAGCGCTCATCCAGACCTAACTGACTGAATTCGACATCCGTCGTATGTGGTGCATTCATAAGAATTTCAATTTAATTAACAGGTTTGGCTTGCAATCGTGTCTTAATTTCGTTGAAATTAAGATTCTTTCCGCAAAAGCATACAGGGACAATCTAGATTAATGAGCGAAAACATCATACATGTTACAGATTCTAGCTTCGAAGAAGAAGTATTAAAATCAGATACACCGGTTTTGGTCGATTACTGGGCAGAATGGTGTGGTCCATGTAAAGCCATTGCACCCGTGCTCGAAGAAATTTCTGGCGAATATGAAGGTAAATTAGTCATCGCCAAGATGGATGTTGATAATAATCAGCAAACACCACAGAAATATGTCGTTAGAGGCATTCCAACATTAATGATATTTAAGGATGGGGACGTGATTGGCACAAAAGTCGGGCAACTGTCTAAATCTCAACTCGCCGCGTTTATCGATAGTACTATTTAAGTGTGGTTTTTACTGGACGAAACGCCAACGACATGCTAGTTTTAGACCATAACTAGAGAAAATCATTCTCGATTTTTTAGTAGCAGCTCTCCAAAACATAATTTATTTAAAGTTTTTAAACAAAACAGATCCAGATCCATAAGCGTGTTTTAAGCACGTTTTTACAATTCCATATCAATATGAAACCACACCTATGAACCTTACCGAACTTAAGCAACAACCCGCAACAGAACTCGTATCACTCTCCGAAGAACTTGGCCTTGATGGCCTGGCAAGATCCCGCAAACAGGATGTCATTTTCGAGATCCTCAAGGCACACGCCAAAAAAGGTGAGGATATCTATGGTGATGGTGTACTGGAAATTTTACAGGATGGTTTTGGCTTCCTTAGATCAGCAGATAGCTCCTATCTCGCAGGCCCGGATGATATATACGTCTCCCCAAGCCAGATAAGACGCTTTAACCTGCGAACTGGCGATAATATTGCCGGAAAAATCAGACCTCCAAAAGACAGTGAGCGTTATTTTGCACTGCTAAAAATTAAAGAGATCAATTTTGAGCCTCCGGAAAAAGCCAAGGGCAAAATACTCTTTGAAAATCTGACCCCGTTATTTGCTAACGAGAGATTGACGCTGGAAATGGGTAACGGCAGTACCGAAGACATCACACCAAGAATCATCGATCTGATGTCTCCTATCGGTAAAGGGCAACGTGGATTGATTGTTTCACCTCCGAAAGCAGGCAAAACAATGATGCTACAGAGTCTGGCAAAGTCCATCTCCCACAATAATCCTGACTGTCATATGATTATTCTTCTGATTGACGAACGTCCTGAAGAAGTCACGGAGATGGAGAGAACCACCACGGCCGAAGTCATCTCCAGTACCTTTGATGAACCAGCAAGCCGTCATGTTCAGGTAGCCGAAATGGTTATCGCACGCGCAAAACGTCTGGTTGAACATAAAAAAGATGTTGTCATCCTGCTTGACTCAATCACTCGACTTGCTCGTGCCTACAACACCGTGGTTCCTGCCTCAGGCAAGGTGCTTACCGGTGGTGTTGATGCCAATGCACTACAACGACCAAAACGCTTTTTTGGTGCCGCCCGTAATATTGAAGAAGGTGGCAGCCTGACCATCATTGCCACTGCACTGGTTGATACAGGTTCACGCATGGATGATGTTATCTATGAAGAATTCAAGGGCACAGGTAACATGGAGTTACATCTGGACAGAAATATTGCTGAAAAACGCATTTATCCTGCAATCAATATTAATCGCTCAGGAACACGTCGCGAAGAATTATTGACCGCTGAAGATGATCTGCAGAAGATATGGATACTTCGCAAGTTATTGCATCCGATGGATGATCTGGCAGCAATGGAATTTTTGATGGAAAGACTTAAAGCCACCAAGAATAATGCAGAATTTTTTGATGCAATGAAACGATAGAGTTCTGATTCCGCCTTTTAGCGGCCACTCTTTACT
>JAIVVP010000153.1:0-4897 GCA_049189775.1 Gemmatimonadota bacterium
CCTGATTTTTACCGGCCTGTCCCCGGGCGCACACGTCGCCTCTTCTGAAAAAGATAAATCTCCCGGTTGGTGGGAGTTCATGGTTGGTGCAGGCAAGGCTATTGATACAAATAAATTTCAGGTGATCTGTGTTAACTCCATTGGTAGTTGTCGTGGTTCAACAGGCCCTGCCTCAATCAATCCAGATACAGGTGATTATTATGGTGCCGATTTTCCAGATATCACAATCTGGGACATCGCCAGGCTGACCGGACTGGCGTTGGCAGAAATTGACGTGCAGGAAATATTCTGTGTGGTCGGTCCTTCAATGGGGGGCATGACGGCATTGGCATGGGTCATCTCTTATCCGCAAACAACAAAACATATGATCAATATTTCTGCGGCTGTGGAGGCAGATCCTTTCGCCATCGCGATTCGATCAGTGCAACGTGAAATTATTCATACCGATCCTGAATTTATGGACGGAAATTATGCTATAGATGCCGAACCCTTAACGGGCATGATGTTGGCGAGGAAACTGGGACTCATAAGTTATCGATCAACATCTGAATGGCGTAATCGATTTGGACGCAAGGAGGATGGTACCGGTTCAGAGATTGAGTCCTATTTACAATTTAATGCAGAAAAATTCTGTCGTGATTTTGATGCGAATTGTTATATTAAACTCTCGCAAACCATGAACTGGTTTTCTTTAATGGATGAGATAAATTCCCCTGTAGATGAGCTTGCCGAAAGCAAACTGGAATCGGCCCTGGTTGTTAGTGTCAGCACGGATATTCTGTTTCCACCGCATCAACAAAAAGAACTCACAGATTTGTTAAACAAGTCAGGTATTGAGACTACGCATCTTGAAATAGATTGTCCTCATGGGCATGATGCTTTCCTGATTGATGAAGAGAACTTTGTTCCTTTAATCAGAAGCTATCTGGATTCCTTGGTATAGTTATATTCGTTTCGCCTTTTAGCGGCGAGTCGCTGCTCTTTCGCATCCATGCGATCGCAGCATAAGTACATCCATGTACAAAACTTTTTGTTGCTTGTCCAAAAAATGAAGTAACCAAGGTCGTTCCTGTGCATCCATGCCCCCGCGACATTCGTGCATCCTGCACATCAAAAAAAGACACCCTGATATCGTATCCCCAAATAAATACATGGGGATACCCAAACAGCCTCATGATTTTCTAAGGCCGCGCAAACAAGACTTCCTCGACTCTGTCTGGAAAACTTGTTCCTGACGTTTTCACCCGAATATGTCCTATATTCGTCCTGATTCGTTCTACCTCCTGCATCCATGCAGTCGTGTCCTGGTTCCGCTCATTTGAACGTCCTGTTCAAATACCCTTAAAATCTTTCATCTGTTTGGTACGATATACGGGGATTGATCCGTTCGTTATGTTGCACAATGATGTGTAACATTAACCATACCAGCAGGCGCATATGCCTGCGCCCCTTAAAGTTAGTTATTTAATTTTATAAGCGAGAACTTTATCGTTCTTCATCATGGGTAGAATAATCAGGTTTTTCTCCAGGATGACTTCATGATCAGCCATGCCCTGTTCCAGTTCCAGCAGTAGCGTTGCATTCCCTGACTTGTCTATCTGATAAAGCTTACCGGCCATCCAGTCAGTCACGTAATAACCACCCATCCCATCACTTTCTACACCATCCAGATTGCCAATAGGGGTACCACCAAGACTGGTAATGGATTTATCACTAATAGAAATAGATTTTAAATGTCCCGGGACTTCTGTCGCAAAACCATCTGTCATGACGCCCCAGGCACCAAGGATCAGATTATCTCCTTCGGGATGCAGGCCATTGGGATTTTCAAGTTCAGGGGATTCCAGCCAGATACTGAATTGATCATCACACAAACAGTGAATGCGATTAAGTACCATATCTGTGACAAAAATCCTGCCATCCTTATCTGCAGCCACATCATTCAGAAATTTGGCATCATCCACTTGATAGCTATTGCTGATAGTCCCGGATGTAATATCAATCGCGACCAGGGTGTCGATATCAGCGACATAAAGTGTACCTTCATAGATCGCAAGACCTTTAGGTGCATTTAAACCGATGACCCATTGTTTTCTTAGTATCGTGCCATCAAGCAGTACCTTTGAGATATAGCCATTACCATCTTTTTCTACGCCGGAGCCATTAACATTGGAAACAAATAAAATATCACTTGATGCGTCATAGACGACAGACTCAGGATTATTAAAACCCTGTGTTTCCCAGACCAGTTCCAACCGGGCTGTATTACCTTCAGCTGTCTTTTCTTGTGTGGCAACTTGTGGTGCCCTGTTATCTTCCTGGCTATCTTCTGAACATGCACTGAGAAAGAGGGCGATGAATATTAATAAGCTATAAGTAATCTTTTGCATACTATTCTCCGTAGGGAATGAAGGCAGAGTAAAAATTAATACATAAACTACAGAGAAAATAACTCTTGTAGCTTTTCTCCGGGATCTTTGGCACTCATAAATGCTTCGCCAACAAGGAAGCCATCAACACCATGCTTGCGCATGGTTTTTACATCCTCAACACTGTGAATACCACTTTCAGTGATTACTATGCGATCATGAAAAACATCGGGCAATAAACCAATCGTTGTTTCAATATCAGTTTCAAAGGTATGTAAGTTGCGATTGTTGATACCAATTAAAGGTGTACGCAACATTAAACCACGTTCAAGTTCTTCACGATCATGTACTTCAACAAGAATATCCAGTCCTGTTTCCTGGGCTGTGCCAACCAGCTCCTGCATCTGCATATCAGACAGGGCCGAAACAATGATAAGAATACAATCTGCACCTAAAACCCTGGATTCATAAATCTGGTAAGGATCAATCATAAAATCCTTTCTTAGCACAGGTATTGCACAGGCAGCTCGTGCACTTTGCATGTATTCATCTGAACCCTGAAAAAAATCTACGTCCGTCAGTACCGACAGACAGCTGGCACCTGCTTTCTCATAAGACCTGGCAATTGATTCAGGATCAAAGTTCTCACAAATAATTCCTTTGCTTGGTGAGGCCTTTTTTATCTCGGCAATCACAGCGGCACGACCTGCACTAATTGATCGTTCAATCGCCATATTAAATCCACGCGTTGGCGGGCAGTCAGCAGCCCTGTGTTTTATTTCCGCTGCTGGCATTTTTGATTTGCGTTCACTGATCTCTTCAGCCTTGCGCGCCAGGATTTTTTTCAGGATATCGGGCGTGTTTTGTGACATGGCAAGTGACATATAAATAGATTTAGAATGATTGTGTAAGTTTTGCCAGTTCGTCCAGTTTGGCCCTGGCTGATCCATTTTCAATGACATGTTGCGCAGTGGCGATGCCTGCTGCCAACGTATCTTCAATACCAGCGGTGTAGATGGCTGCACCGGCATTTAATAATACAATGTCCTGTGTCGGCCCGCCCTGATTATCAAGAACAGCCTGCATCACTTTAAAACTTTCTTCGACGTTTTCAACGGCCAGGGTATTGATGTCAGCGGGTTGCATGCCGAACTGTTCCGGTTCAATTTTATAAGTTTTAATTTCGCCATCTTTCAACTCGGCAATATTCGTCGGCGCTGAAATACTGATTTCATCCATGCCATCTTCAGAATGCACAATCATTACCTGTTCACTACCGAGATTTTTCAGAACATTCGCCAGTGTTTCTAACCAGTCATGACTAAATACACCCATCACCTGACGTTTTGCACCAGCTGGATTGGTCAGCGGGCCAAGTACATTGAAGACAGTCCGTACGCCAAGTTCTTTACGCGGGCCAATGGCATGTTTCATGGCACTATGATGCATGGGGGCAAACATGAAGCCTATACCAATCTCTTCAACACATTGCGCGACCTGTACCGGTGTAAGTTCAAGTTTCACGCCGGCAGCTTCTAATACATCGGCGCTACCAGATTTACTGGAGACAGAACGATTCCCATGCTTGGCTACATGGCCTCCTGCTGCGGCAACTACAAAAGCGGCTGTGGTAGAGATATTAAATGTGTTGTGTCCATCACCTCCCGTGCCACAGGTATCAATCAAATTATCATGATTGATATGCACGCGACTGGCCAGTTCACGCATTACATTGGCAGCTGCTGTAATCTCGGCAATCGTCTCGCCTTTACTGCGTAGCCCAACCAGGAAACCTGCGATCTGGGCATCAGTACATTCGCCAGTCATGATGCTTTGCATGACGTCGCGCATCTCACCATTGCTGAGATTCTTTTTATCAATGACTGATTGAATCGCGCTTTGAATATCCATGAGACTAATTAATTTTTAATCTCCAGGAAATTCTTTAATAGTTCATGACCATATGAAGTCAGGATTGATTCCGGATGGAACTGCACACCTGAGATAGCATATTCCTTATGTCTCACTCCCATGATTTCATCAACTTCACCATCCTCAGTTTGAGTCCAGGCCGTGACTTCGAAACAATCGGGCAAGGTTTCCTGTTCGATCACTAATGAATGATAACGTGTCGCGGTGAATGGATTATCCAGACCAGCAAATACATCATTATTATTGTGATAAATCTCAGAGGTTTTTCCATGCATGATTTCCTTTGCATGGACAATCCTTCCACCAAAGGCCTGGCCAATACTCTGGTGCCCCAGGCAAACGCCAAGTAACGGTAGCTTGCCTTTAAAATGTTCGATCAATTCGAGTGATATGCCGGCTTCATTGGGAGTACACGGGCCGGGAGAAACAACAATGCGTTCAGGTGCCAGGTCTTCGATTTCCTGAATGCTGATCTTGTCATTACGATAGACGAGTATCTCTTCTCCCAGCTCACCAAAATATTGAACCAGGTTGTAGGTAAAAGAATCGTAGTTGTCTATCATTAATAACATAGTGAATACGTCTATTTAATTGTC
>JAIVVP010000154.1:0-4882 GCA_049189775.1 Gemmatimonadota bacterium
GTAAACTAACCTTCGGTGTCACGAACGTAGAAGCGGTTCTATATTGATAGCTGATGGATGGCAACAGATCCATTCTTGCGCCAGTGACGTTATCTGCAGAATCGGTATCATCTTCACCACGGTCAAAATATGTAAATTGGGAGCTAAGGTAGTAGTTAAATTTATTATTAGCGACAGGTGAGCCGGAATAAAAATTAAATTGTGGTAAACGTTTATAGGGTCTGTTTACGGCAGAAACCGTTGGGTCAACGGTTTGATAATTTTCTATACTCGCGTAAGCACTCCACCAGTTTCCACCATACAAGTTTCCGCTATATGTAATATGACCACGCTGTCGTAGAAAGCGTGTGCTGGTAACACCAAGGGAGTTGCCAAAATCTTCAAAATAATTTTTGTCAGATACCCTGTTGTAGTCCAGTGAGAATTTGCCCCTGCCTGCAAATCTACGGTCATGTTTCACCCTAATGAGGCTTCTGTTCTCATCATCGAAATCATTATCACTGGGAAGGAACTCGCCACTGAGCTCACTCACACTATTTTTTGACATATGACGGAATTCACCCATCAGCATGACACCACGGTCTGTCATCAACCTGGGAGTCAATGTCGCATCCATCTGCGGGGCGATGTTCCAGTAAAATGGCGTACGCGCTTCAAAACCACTTCGATTCGAGCTTCCTGCACCAGGAGTTAAAAAACCGGTCTTTCTTTTCTTACTCAGTGGGAATGACATGTACGGGCTGTAAAATATTGGCACATCTTTAATCCTGAGCACGACATTTTTAGCCTTACCCCATTCTTCGACATGATCAAGGTGGATTTCACTTGCCGATATGGACCAGAATTTGTCTGCCGGATCACAGGTACTGTAGTCAGCATTCTTTAGATTTGTCTCTTTGCCCATTATCATTTCAAGGTCGTTGCTTTGCCCGCGTCCACGATTTTCCTTGATTGTATATCTGGTATTTTCGAATTGACCGGTATCCGAATTGAATTCGATATGGGCCTTGTCGGCTTCCAGGTAGATTGCTTCATCCCAATACTGGATGTTGCCTTCCAGATCAGCGGTATCATCTATCTGGTTAAATTGAACATGGTCAGCTCGTGTTTGTTGAGCATCGCGCGTGATTTCAACATTTCCATCCAGTGTCGAGATCCCTTCTTCCTCCAGGTCAGCATCATCTGCAGTAACATGCACATCGCCTGGTTCCAGTTCAGATTCAACGACCGGGCGCGCGGGAATATTTAATGAATCCGTACATAAAGGCCAATTTGATTCTTGTTGTTCTGGTTCTGGATCATCCGCCCGAACGGACATGACTGGAGCCAAAGATACTGACGCAATCAGGGCAGATGCCATGAAGTATTTATTTAATGTTCTTTTCACCGTGCTTTATTATTTTTTGCCGCTGGAGAGGCGATTTCCCTGTAAAATAGACATTCAATGCAATGTCCCAAGTAATACCCCAATGTAATATATGGGAGTAATTTTGTAACTTCTTGATTATAGTGTGATTTTAAAACCCATGATAGCCTTAGGGGCAGGGTTTTTTTCTCGCAATGCCTGGACAAGCAAAAATATATAATGGGGTTTCTTAAGTTTAAAATGTATCCCTTTAATTTTAAAGGACATCATTATTTTTGTTTTGATAAATATATTTGATAAATAAATGAGCGCCAAGCAAAGAGAATCAAAAATTAGCATTTTGGAAGACCCATCTGTAATTCCTCAAATAAGTTAGCAAATATGTCTGCTGAGAAAATAATGAAAAAGCGCAATGTGATTATTACAGGATGTTCATCAGGAATGGGTCGTTGTGTCGCAGCAGCACTAAAAGAAAGAGGCTACCGCGTGTTTGCGACAGCCCGTAAAAAAGCAGATGTTGATACCTTGATCGCCGAAGGTTTTGAATCAGTGCAACTGGATTTAGCCAATTCGGCCTCCATACGCTCAGCCTTTGCAACAATTCTGGAAAAAACTGGTGGTGAGATTTACGCATTGTTCAATAATGGTGCTTATGGCCAGCCTGGTGCAGTCGAAGATTTAAGCAGAGATGTTTTGCGGCAACAATTTGAAGTAAATCTGTTTGGCACACACGAGCTGACTAACCTGGTGCTGCCGGTGATGCGTAAGCAGGGATATGGAAGAATCATTCAGAATAGTTCGGTGCTTGGGTTTGTCGCTTTACAGTTTCGGGGAGCCTATAACACGACTAAATATGCCCTGGAGGGCTTAACTGATACCTTGCGCCTTGAGTTGATGGGAACAAATATTCATATTTCACTTATCGAACCGGGACCTATTGAAAGCCGGTTCAGAAAAAATGCATTGGCCGCATTTGAAGAAAATATATCTGTTGAAAATAGTCCCTTTGAAAATGCCTACAAAAAGCTGGTAGAAAGATTAAAGACAGAGGGTCCTGTGGTACCTTTTACCCTGGGGCCCGAAGCTGTGCTTGATAAAGTGTTCCATGCTTTGGAAAGCAAGAACCCGAAACCTCGATACTATGTTACTTTTCCAACCTATCTTTTTGGATATTTAAAACGTGTTCTTTCTACTAACATGATGGATAAGGTACTGAAAAAGGTTTAGGAATATTTCTTATTTCGGCAGATCGATAACGGCCTTTTTTTCGTTTCTACGATAAATGGAAACAATATTACCGATGCTTTGGACTTGCGTAGCATGGGTTGACTGGCAAATATCGGCAACCGTTTTATTTCTTAAGTCTCTATCTCCTACGCGTAGTTTTATCTTGATAAGTTCATGATGGTCGAGTGCTGATTCAATCTCGGCAGTCACACTTTCAGTTAATCCATTTTGGCCAATCCAGAGAACCGGCTTCAAATGATGTGCCTTGCTGCGTAGAAATTTTTGTTGTGTTTTAGTTATATCCATCCGGTTGATGTTATCACAAACTAACAAGCCAGATGCTTACTCGTGATTTTCTGTTGTTATCTTGAATAATATTTATTCAAACCAGTCATCGGTTTCTGGTTCATACTGCTGAATGAACTCTTCAAGATCTTCTTTCTTTACCATGCCGGGCCAACGGGCAACGAGCTTCCCATCGGGATGAAAAAAATAGGTGGTAGGGATTGCTTTCAGGTGTTTACCACTTACCTTCGAGGCAAGTTCCTGATCACCCATAAGTATGGGGAAGCTGATATCGTGTTTCTTGATAAAAGCAGTTGCCAGGCCTTTTTTACCGTATTTAAAGCTGGGGTAATCAATCGTTATCCCCAGTACTGTTGCATCTGTATCACGGTGTTTAAGATGAAATTTATTCAAGTCGGGCATTTCGACAACGCACTGGATACAGGTTGGACTCCAGACATTCACCAGCGTCCATTTACCATGGCCAATATATTCTGAAATACTGTGATAATTACCGTTCAGGTCTTCAAGGGAGACATCAGGAGCCTCTGCCTGGGTTGATTGAGCCAGAAAGACAAGCAGAAAAGACAGCAGTGATATCTTCAGACTTGAGGGCATATTATTGATTTCTGTATCGTCATCTTTAAAACAGTTACTGTATTGACCTTGCCTTACAGAAAAAGTGCAGTAATCAAGTCTCTTTATTCGTTTCCGACATAGAATTCTATTCTGTTTCTACCACTATCTTTTGCCTGGTAAAGCGCACGGTCTGCACGTACTACAAATAAGGAAGCAATGTCTTTGACCTCACCATCATGTTCGGTGGTATCAAGTGAATTGATGCCGATTGATGTTGTGACCTTAATTTCTCCATGCTGTGGATCAGTGAATATTCGTTCTTCAATAGTTTTCCTGATCCTTTCTGCTATTTCAGCTGCCTTTTGCTTGCCCTTATGTGATAGCAGCACAATAAATTCTTCTCCGCCATATCGGGCTACAACATCTGTGCTTCGGACCAGTTCACGTATGATTTGTGCCACTCCCCTGAGGATCTCATCACCAGCCTGGTGGCCGTAGTTATCATTTACTTTTTTGAAGTGATCAATGTCAATGAACAGGCAGCTCATCTCATCATTTGCACGAATGACACTGGCGACTTCTTCAATCAGTCGTTGCTCAAAGAACCTTCTGTTATTAACGCCGGTCAGGGGATCAATCAGGCCAAGGGTCTTAAGGCTTTCTTTGCTAATACCTATATCCAGGCTTACTGAAACCACAGCTGTCAGATGTTGTAGAAAATCCGTGGCAGAATTTTCCTGTTGAAGATCCCCTGATTGTTTGCAGATATTATAGCTTCCTGTCAGGTGATGGTTTCTGCTTAGTGGGAGTAACCAGGCAGCATCAGGTTTCTTTACTTCTGGGTCAAAAAGAAAAAGGTGATCCTCATCATTACAGGATTCGAATATTGGAAATAATTTCTGCTTGTAAAGCTTTTCCAGTTCTTCGTTGTTGTCAATAAAATTTAATTCCGGAGATTTAAGGAATTTACTCCCCGTGCGTTCAAGATGTCGTTGAATTTCATATTCAGGATCTACCAGTGTCAGGGTGGCAAATTCCAGGCCAAGATCAAGCAGACTATCTTTCAGCAATAATTCAATCAGGTTATGCAGTGAACTTGAATTCATTAGCTCAAGTTCAAATGCCTGGAATTTTTTCAGTTTTACATCATTATCTGCAGCATCATTAAGCAGGGTATCAATTAGGCTTTCTAATTCCTGAGAGTCTTTATCGATACTCATGATTGTAGCCTCGTATTCATTAAAAATTCAGCTTAAAGTTTTTTGAAACGATACCATGTTAGCAGGGCAAATGCTGGTGCGCCTACTGAAGCACCAATCAGAAAAGGTGGGTGTAGATTCAACCAGACAACGGGTGCGAAGAGAAACAGGATGTCATCAAAGTCAAAACCAGAAAAGGGATCCTCATCAAGACGAGATATCATAT
>JAIVVP010000155.1:0-4866 GCA_049189775.1 Gemmatimonadota bacterium
AATCACTCGATATTCGTATTGAAGAAGATTACTTACAGTTGTTCACTGACTACTGAATAAAAATGATCAGTCATTCACTTAATCATCCACGGGTATTGAGGGGACAATATTTGCGTCACTGGTATATTCCAGGTTCTCGTACGGTGTTTTACCAGTGGGTGGCTGGTCAGTAATCTGCCATTGACCGTTTGCATCCTGCCATTTATATACCTGTGTTTTTGTCGGGGCAGGTTCAAGTGGTGTGCCTCTTACCCACGGCTGCCAGACATCAGGATTAAGATATAAATATGCCCCTGCTCCTGATAATGCTATTAACAATATAATAATAAATTTCATTTTCTTAAAACCTGCTGAAAGATTATTTCACCTATTTTTTCATAGAGTTATTACATTTATCTCATATTTTCCTTGTAATTGTCATTAAATACGTCAAATATTAGGATTTTCAGGTATTTAACAAGGAAAGTTAAGGACATATCATCGTCAGGGGGATAGAAGTACATTGGATTAAATACCTCTGAAGCACCTTTTGCGGCGGTCGTATATGAATGAGTAAGAAAAAAAGCAAACACCATTTAAATTCGCTAAAACCTGGCTATAGAATTCATTGGTACGAAATCATTGAAATTCTTGGAGAAGGTGGTTTTGGGATCACCTATCTCGCGCGGGATGTTAATCTCAACCATGAAGTTGCGATAAAAGAATATATGCCCTCTGATCTGGCTACTCGTAATGATGATGATGGATCAGTGCACCCAATCTCCTCTGAAAAAGAAGAAACCTATCACTGGGGTCTGGAACGCTTCCTTGAGGAAGCGAAAACCATTGCCCAATTCCAGCACCCAAATATCGTCAGGGTCCGTAGTGTCTTTGAAGCAAAAAACACTGCTTATATGGTCATGGATTACGAAATGGGTGAAAGTCTGCATGAAATATTAATGCGCAGAAAAACCCTTGATGAAGAAGATATAAAAAATATCATCTCACCTATCATCGATGGCATCAGGCTGGTTCATGCTGCCGGAATCATCCATAGAGATATCAAACCAGCAAATATCTTCCTCAGAATAGATGGGGATCCCGTATTACTGGATTTTGGCTCAGCCCGTGAATCACTAGGTCTTTCTGAGCAATCAATGACCAGTATTGTCTCCAGGGGTTATGCGCCGATAGAGCAACATAATACCGGGGACGAACTACAGGGTTCCTGGACAGATATCTATTCCCTTGGCGCGACCCTGTATCGTTGCGTTGCGGGTGTGCCCCCGTCAGATGCCATTGATAGAAGTGCATCCATCAGCCTTGCTTCAATAGATACCTATGTTTCTGCCCTTGAATTTGGCCAGGGTCAATATTCAGAAGGCTTGCTTCAGGCCATTGATTACGCCATGCAGTTTAAATTACAGGACAGACCACAAAATATTACTGATTGGCAACTCGTCTTTTGTGAAGGAGAAGCAAATAATTCATTTCTTGAGACGGTGCAACTGGACACAAAATCAACAGGGATATTGGATTCGGCATTACAGGCCGCTGATAGCGGTGATGTCTCAGCCATTTCTAACCTCGGGTTTATGTATGTCAAAGGTATTGGTATTGAAAAAAATGAAACAGAAGGTGTTAAGTGGTATAGCAAGGCTGCAGAACTTGGTCATCTGACATCACAATTTAATTTAGGTGTCATGTATGCAAAAGGTCGCGGTGTAGAACAAAATTATGCTGAATCATTAAAGTGGTACAAGATGGCAGCAGAACAAGGAGACCTGACGGCACAGGCAACGTTAGGCACGATGTATGCGAAGGGCATTGGCTGTGAAAAGAATAACGAATCCGCTCTGCACTGGTACCAGGAAGCTGCCTCCAGGGGTGATGTTAACGCCCAATACAATCTTGGAAATATATACGCTAAAGGTATTGGCGCAGATCTTGATGACACTGAAGCATTCCGCTGGTATCAAAAAGCTGCTGAACAAAACCACCCAAATGCCCAATTGAATCTGGCTTATATGTACGGCAAGGGTCAGGGCATTGAACGCGATGATACAAAATCCTTTGAATGGTATAAAAATGCGGCTGAGCAAGGTCATCCGAATGCCCAATTCAACCTTGGGGTCATCTATGCGAAAGGCAGAGGGACGGACAAAGATCCGGAATTATCAAAACAATGGTATGAAAAGGCTGCGGAACAGGGCAACGAAAATGCAGAGCGGGCATTAAAAAAATTATAAATTGCTGGCAGGATGAAAATATCAACTAATATTTATACCCAAACTACTTGGAAATGCACCATCTGGAAATATAGGCTTCAGAGTAGTTTGGGTATATGCTGGCTCAAATAGTCACCTCAATTGGAGATAGAAGCATGAAACATCGTGATATGTCAGATGAAACGCGTATTCAATTTCGCAGAAGTGAAATAGCAGAGAAGGATCCAGTCTATTCTGCAGCCTCCTTGATATATGCTGCCTTCATAGGCCAGGGACTGGTCAATGATGAAAATCACAAGGATATGATGAAAAAATCAGTCGGCCAGGCAATTGACCTGGCTCTGGTAGCGGACATGATGGTGGCAACAGCTGGTGACAGGGGCACAACATTTTAGCCTGGTGTAGATGTCTCGGCATAAACCAGCAGGCAATATCATTTAAATAAAAAAATCAGACTGTTTACTTCCCTGTGTTAATCAATACTGATTCGTTGATCATTACCCAGATAACAGCTATTTACGAATCTACCCATGCCAAGTAAATTGGTTATCAAATTGGCTAATATTAACCGATTTTAAATCTATCAATTCAGAACCCATCTCTCTGTAGTTTTAATTATCTTTGATAAACAATGTGTTATAAATTTTGCTGTAAAAACAATTTTTTGGCATGATACGTGCCTTTTTATACTGTTGCGCTTGAGGGGGTGCATGCAGGGCCTATTAGTAGGCATTTGTAATTAAATGCATTCATGTGAAGGGGAAATAATGATGCAAAAAGCGTCCTTAAGAGTAGTTCAGTTAATATCGGTCACACTATTAACATTATGCAATAGCCTTGTGCTGGCCGAAGATAACGACCCGGCAGAACATCTTGGTGATATGACTGTCAATGCGACGCGAGTCGAAAAATCAATCTACAAAATCCCAGCTGCCGTGGGCTATGTTGGAAAGGATGATATCCAGCTTGGAACACAACAACTTGGTATCGATGAATCACTGCTAAAGATCCCTGGCGTGTTCATGCAAAACCGCTACAATTTTGCACAGGATCTGAGAATCTCTATTCGTGGTTTTGGTTCCAGGGCAACGTTTGGTATCAGAGGCATCAAACTCTATGTTGATGGTATTCCTGCATCCCTGCCTGATGGACAAGGTGGTGTGGATAGTATTGATATCGGTTCGCTAGACCGCATGGAAGTCATCCGCGGCCCTTCTTCTTCCTTGTATGGGACAGCCTCAGGTGGTGTAATCAATATGTATACAGAGGATGGCCCGTTAGATGGCCCATTCGTAGAGGCACGCACCAGTTTCGGTTCTTACCAGTTTAGGAAACATCAAATCAAGGCAGGTGGCCAAAAAGACAAACTGAATTACCTGCTTAATTTCTCCAGACTGGAACTCGATGGTTATCGTGACCACAGCGAGACAGATAATTATCTCTTTAATAGCAAGTTCCGTTATGACATCGATAACACATCAGATTTAACACTGACGGTAAATGTTCTGGATTCTCCAGAGGCGCAGGACCCAGGTGGCTTAACGAGAACTACTACAGCTTTTAATGTGGGACTTGAAACACCTACTGATGCCCAAAGAAACAACCTGCGTTTTGATGCGGGTGAATCTGTCGAACAACAACAATTTGGCCTGCTCTATAACAAGTCTATTGGTGAAAAACACGACTTCACTTTGCGTAATTATTACGTCTTCAGAAATTTTAATACCAACTTACCTTTTGGTTATTTTGGCGGCCCGTTAATACCATCAGGTGGCATCGTTGGTCTTGATCGTTTCTTTGTCGGTGGTGGTGGTCAATATAGTTACAGCGATAATTTATTTGCCCGTAAAAACAGATTAACGGTTGGCTTTGATATCGATAGCCAGATGGATGATCGGATTAATTATACAAATATTGTAGACAGCTCAGTCGTTGGGCCAAAATCTCTCGATCAGGATGAGGATGTGTTCAGCTGGGGTATATTTCTACAAAATGAATTTAGCATTACTGATTCACTGGAGTTAACTGCGGGCATACGCTATGACGAGGTCGAATTTGATTTTAATGACAACTATTTTGTCGATGGAACAGATGATTCAGGAAAGATTAAATTCACCGAGTGGAGCCCACAGGTGGGTTTGCTCTGGAGTGTCAGCAATGCTGTAAATATCTACGGCAACATCGGCACCTCATTTGAACCTCCGAGTAGCAGGGAATTTGCCAATCCAACTGCTGCAGGTGGTTTTAATTCCAACTTAACTGCTCAAACAGCCACTAACTATGAGGTGGGTGTGAAAGGTTTTGTTTCCTCGAAGGTTAACTATGAACTCGCTATATTCAGGATTGAAAACAACCACTCCTCCTCCGGCAGGAATTAATGTCTCCTCAAATTTACAGACCTGAAAATCGGTCAACTGCCTGTAATCCTGCAAGCAGGGTTTCCTGTACTAAATCTTCTGCTGTTGCTTCTGAGCGCACACGTATTAACGCGTAACGATACAGAATATCACCATAGTCATTAAGCCAGTTCTCAGGTGATGTGTCTGTTTGAGCCATAAAAATATCCATTCATATAGTTGAGTATCATTATTATAAATGATACTCATAGTGTCCCCTTTGTTATTCGATAAATACCTACCCCCCGTTTCCAGGCATGAAA
>JAIVVP010000156.1:0-4816 GCA_049189775.1 Gemmatimonadota bacterium
TTCGATCTTCTGTTGCCTGAATCAGTCGAGGAAGTTGTGACTCTGCTGGGTAAGTATCGGGACAAGGCAACCATACTGTCAGGCGGCACAGATATGTTTGTTGCGATGAAATCAGGTTTCAAGACAGAGTATCTGATTTCCCTGGTTAAAATTCCTGATCTGGATTGTCTACAATATGATCCGGTGGAAGGATTGCGGATCGGAGCCAAAACAACGATCAGTCAGGTAGTGGCATCATCGGATGTCAAAACACATTTCCCGGCATTATGGGAGTCTGCATATATTTTTGCCACTCCACAATTGCGGAACACCGCTACTGTTATAGGCAACCTGTTGCGTGCTTCGCCCGCTGGTGACTGTAGTTGTGCTGTCTATGCACTGGGGGGAAGCATTGTGTTTCAGGGTATAGATGGTCTACGTGAGGTTAGCGTAGATGAGCTTTGGCTAGCTAATGGTGTTACTGCAAGGAAGACAGATGAAATTGCCATCGAGCTAAAAATTCCAGCCCCGGGTAAAGGAGGCCGATCTTCATTTAAACGTCTTACGCGCACCAATGAAGACCTGGCTAAACTTAATGCCGCGGCCTATCTCGAGATGGATGGTAAAAAATGTAAGCGCGCTCGCTTAAGCATTGGTTGTGTTGCAGCGACACCCGTGAGACTGGAAAAAACCGAGGCATTATTAATGGGTGCAGAAATAACGGATGAATTGCTGGAAACAATTGTTGCCAATGTTGCCAATGAAATTAACCCGATCGATGACGTACGTTCAACAGCAGAATACAGAAAACAGGTTGCTGGGGTTCTGATCAAGCGCGTCATTACCCAGTCCTGTTGTCAGTCTTAATTTAATGAGGAATCAATTATGAACAATCATTCCATCACACTAAAAATTAATGGCGAAGAACATAAGATGACTGTCCCTGCCAATCGGCTGCTGCTTGATGTGTTGCGGGACGATCTGCAAATGACGGAAACCAAATATGGTTGTGGCACCGGGGAATGTGGAGCCTGTACCGTGCTGGTTGAGGACAATAAAAATATCTGTTCCTGTGTCACGCTGGCTGCCACCATGGATGGCAGGGAGATCACCACCGTTGCTGGTCTTGAAAAAGATGGCGAATTACATCCTGTACAGGAGGCCTTTATAGACGAATTTGCAGTGCAATGTGGTTACTGTATCCCCGGCATGGTTTTGAAAACGGTGAGTATGCTGAGCGAAAACCCACAGCCCACAGAAGAGGAAATACGTCGTGGACTGGAGGGCAATATGTGTCGGTGTACCGGATATACAAAGATTGTTAATGCAGTTCAAAAGGCCAGTGCAATGATGGCAGGAAGTGAATCATGAGCAATTTTACCACTGTTGGGAAAAGTGAACGCAAGATAGATGCCCGTGCCAAGGTTACCGGTCGGACAACCTATGTTGATGATCTCAAAATGCCAGGCATGTTGTATGGCAAGGTTGTACGTTGCTATGAATATGCTCATGCCAGAGTTAAGAAACTCGATCTATCCAAAGCGGCAGAATACCCTGGCGTTATAAAAGTTCTTGGCCCCGAAGATGTCAATCAGAAGGAGTATAACAATTCAGTAATTCCGTTGATGGTGCCAGAAGAAGTACAGGGTATGCTAGGAGATATCGACGATCAAAAAATCTTCACTACTTATGTTAAACATTCTGGAGATGCTATCGCAGGGATTATTGCTATCAGTGCAGAAATTGCCGAGCAAGCCGCTGAAAAGGTTATTGTCGAGTATGAACCGCTACCTGTTTATCTCACTGCTGAGGAGTCAAAGCAGCCAGATGCCGTACAGTTTGTTGAAGGCAAACCAGGAAACCTGGCTTTTGAATTACCGGATGCGATGTTTCCTGGCAATGCTTTAGGCTGGGGTGACGTGGATGAAGCCATGAAGGATGCCGATTTTATTGTTGAGGATGAATTCTATGTCCCCAAGCAGAAGCAGTGTCAGATGGAACCCAATACCTATATCGCCTTGTATGATGATGCCGAACGTCTTCATTGCTGGACCTCAACGCAGATGCCGAAATCTGTTCAGCGTACCTTGTCTCAGTTATTTGACATGCCACTATCCCGGTTCAAATTACATCCTGAAACGATTGGCGGTGGCTTTGGGGCACGATTGGGGATGATACTGGAACCGGAGGTTTGTGCGATGGCGCTTGCCGTGCCGGGACGTCATGTCAAGTTGCAATCACCCCGTGAAGAAGACTGGTTGACGTCACCCAGTCGGCACCCAGGTCGGTACTGGATGAAGATAGGATTCAAGAATGATGGCACACCGGTCGCCTGTGATGCCAAATTTGTAAGTTACAAAGGGGCTTATTATCTTGATGGCTCAGGGGTTGCTTACACAACCGGTGGCTGGTTGAGTAGTATGTATAAATGGGGAGCGCTTCGGTATAAGGGTGAGACTTATTTTACCAATCACCCAATTTGCGGTGCTTTTCGGGGTTATGGAAATCCACAAACGAATTTTGCCATGGAGCAATTAGTCGATCGAGCCTGTAACAAGTTGGGTGTTGATCCGGTTGAATGGCGTAAACGCTGGCACAAAGATGTTGGTGACGATGGCTGGTGTGCTGGAGTGCCTTTATCTTCCTGTGCGCTGGATGAATGTCTTGACCGAGGTGCCGAGGTCATAGGTTGGAAGGAAAAAAGGGCAAAAAACGCAAAACAGAAGGGAGTCAAACGCAGAGGAATCGGGGTAGGGGTCATGGTTCATACCAGCGGTGCCTCACCCATGTTACTGGAGCACACAGTGAGTACTGTGAAACTGAATGAGGATGCAACTGCCGTGGTCACGCTGGCATGTACCGATATGGGACAAGGCTCACATACCACATTACGCCAGATTGCCGCAGAAACTCTGGGTTTCCCTGTTGAAGATATTTACATGAATGTGAACGATATGGATGCCGCTGGTTATGATATTGGCGCCCACGCCAGTCGTACCCTTTACGTGGGTGGGGGTTCAGTAAAGTCAGCATGTGAGGATGCCAAACGGCAATTGTTTGAACGTGCTGCAGGTGTGCTGGAGGCCAATCCGGATGATCTGGTGATGGAAGAAAAAAAGATCTTTGTAAAAGGTAGCCCGGATAAATCTATAGCAGTCGAGGAGATTACAAAATCCGGAGTCTATAATTTTCTTAATCCAGAGACCGGGGGACGTGATAAAGAACCTGGTCAGATACAGGGTTATTCCAGCTATTTTCCAGCACATAATTCACCACCATTTGGTGCCTGTTTTGCCGAGGTGGAAGTTGATACGGAAACGGGTGAAGTAAAAATACTGGAAGCGGTCAATGCGACGGATATAGGCCGGGCCATTAATCCTGCTATCGCTGAAGGGCAGCTTGATGGTGGCGCGCATCAAGGTTTCGGGTTTGCACTGACCGAGGAGATGTATTTTGACAAGGATGGTAAATGCCTGAATAACAGTTTTACCGATTACAAGATGCTAGGTGCAAGTGATATGCCGAAGATGACTGACATCCTTGTAGAAAACCCCGATCCCTATGGACCGTTTGGAGCCAAGAGTGTCGGTGAGGGTGGTTTGGTTTCACCGATAGGTGCTATTGCCAATGCTATCTACAACGCTATTGGTGTTCAGATTACCGAAGCACCGATTACCGCAGAGAAAATCCTGAAGGCACTGGCTTAGGTTTAGGTAAGGATACTGACAAACTATTTTGAGAACTATCAGACAGGAATAAGAATATGAGCGTTGCCTTAAATGCAAAGTCTGAACTTTTGCCACAGATGACAGATGTACAAGCAAGTACTGATCAACGGTGCCTGGATATCCAAAGAGTTGGTATCAAGGATTTAACGTACCCAATTATATTTAATGACAAGCAGGGGCCCCAGCAAACAAGGGCAAACTGTAATCTCTATGTGAAATTACCCGCAGATCAACGTGGTACTCATATGTCTCGATTTATAGATTTAATGAATCAATATTATCAGGAAATGAGTATTGAAAAATTTAATCACCTGCCTCGAGAAGTTGCCAGAGCTCTAAATGCCACTTCTAGTAGAGTTGAACTGGATTTTACTTTCTTCCGCTGGAAGGAAGCACCAGTTTCAGGTGCTAATTCGGCTATGGATTATAATATTACCCTGATAGGTGAGTATGCTGACAAGCAGACAACAATAACAATAAAAGTCGCCGTCCCAGCCACAAGTTTATGTCCTTGTTCAAAAACAATATCTGATTTTGGTGCGCATAATCAACGATCACTAATATCAATTACTGTGAAAGCTAATCAGCCAATATGGATAGAAGATATTATAGAAATTGCAGAACAAAATGCTAAACTTGAACAATGCGCTAAAGAGAAAGCTGAAACTGAAGCTAACTTAGCCAAAATGAATAATTAAAATAACGGAGGAATAAATGAAAAGAATATTTGTAATAATATTATTAGCAATATTACTTTTTCTGTTTCCCCGGGTGAATTGGTGGGCATAATCGGCCCGAACGGCGCGGGTAAAACCACCCTGATCAAATTAATCCTTGGACTGCTAAAACCTGACTCCGGGGAGATCTATATAGAAGACCTTAATCTTCATAAATATTCACCAAAGGAATTATACAAAAAAATTGCATTTGTCCCCCAGGAAAACAACCTGGACTTCCCAACAACAGTGCTGGAAACTGTACTGCTTGGAAGAATACCCCACTTGAGCAGATTTCATCTTGAAAATGAAGAAGACTATAAAATTGCTGAGGAAGCCCTCGCCGCGACGGGGATAGAAGATTTTTCAGAAAGATTTGCCAACCAGCTCTCA
>JAIVVP010000157.1:0-4815 GCA_049189775.1 Gemmatimonadota bacterium
AACCAGATCCACCGTATTCATTCGACGACTGTAAAACACCTTAGGGAAAAGGTATATGTAAGGCTATTCTTTGACTACATGAATAACAAGAAACTCAGACATGTAGGCATCTGGACCACCATCGGTGCAACGGTCATCGCTGCCCTGTTTTTAGTCAATATTGTTATTGAGCCCTCCCTGATAACAACACCCCAGAACCAGCTGTCTATAGAACTTTCAGTTGAAGGAATTACCAGTTTTGTAAAATCCCTGGGCGCATGGGGTATTGCTGCCTCTATTGGATTGATGATCCTGCATTCATTTGTCCCCTTCCCCGCAGAATTTGTCGCTATTGCCAACGGCATGATCTTTGGCTCATTCTGGGGCGTGGTCATCACCTGGACTGGTGCCATGATCGGGGCCTTTCTGGCCTTCTGGTTATCACGCAAACTGGGACGTCCGTTTGTAAAAAAAATGCTCTCCGATGACAAGGCCAATCTGATAGATCGCATGGCAACAAGACATGGCGCAGGTGCGTTATTCTTCAGCCGTTTCCTGCCAGTGATCGCATTCAACCTGATCAACTACGCCGCCGGACTGATGAAAATATCCTGGTGGACATTTGCCTGGGCAACCGGACTGGGAATATTACCCATGACCATTTTGATGGTAGTTCTGGGTGACCAGATCGGTAACTTGCCCTGGCAAATATGGCTGATGCTGTTATTTATCGGTTTGTTACTGTGGCGACTGACGCATTATTTCATCTATCAGATGGAGAAACGAAAAGTGGACGATTGAACCCAGTTTAAATCTATTTAATCTATGGCGCTCTGCTAACTGGTACAATAACAACTTTTATGATATTCCTTGCATAATGAAAATACACAACATAACTTGGAACCATTTGCCCCTGCTGTTAGGTGTTCTATTGTTGTCTGCTTGCGATCAGGATGAGCAAACATCCACTCCGACTGTCATACCAGCAACGATGGAACCAGCACCTGTGATTACAGTGAGCGAACCTCCTCCGATAGTACACATTCAAACCGATAGCCAGTTCACAATCGGCAATAAACGCTACCTTTATGACATCTCCGAACATTCCATTGAAGAATTGCAGTCATTACTTCAACGTGCTGAGGAAATAACCCAGGCAGGACAAGAAGAGCTTGAGGATCTTGAGATTGTCATGATTCTACATGGGCCGGATATTAACTGGTTCACACTGGAAAATTATAATGACAATAGAGAACTTGTTGATCTGGCAAAACGACTGGACGCATTAGATATTATTGATTTAAAAGTATGTGAAACCACGATGGAAAATATGGAGATAGACCCTAATCAGATTCCAACCTTTATTGAGCCTGTACCATACGCACCGAATGAAATTAAACGTTTGTCAGACGATGGCTATACACATTTATAATATTATTAACAATAACTACAACCATAATAATAAAAAACAGGAAGTACCAAAATGACGATTGAAGAAGATGAAAAAACGCTGCATATGACTGTACTCATGACACCTGACATGGCCAACTTTTCTGGCAATGTCCATGGTGGCTCAATTTTAAAAATGCTGGATCAGGTTGCCTATGCCTGTGCTGCAAGATATAGCAAAAGCTATGTGGTTACGGTTTCTCTTGATCAAGTGACTTTTAACCAGCCAATCAAGGTAGGTGAACTGGTTTCATTCCGTGCCAATGTAAATTATGTTGGAAGTTCCTCCATGGAAATTGGTGTTAAGGTGGTTTCTGAAAACCTGCAAACCAAAGTGAAACGTCATACGAATTCCTGTTATTTCACCATGGTCGCAAGAGGCGAAGATGGAAAATCTGTCAAGGTTCCACCGCTTAAACTGGAATCAGAGTTCGAGAAAAAATTATATGATGCTGCAGTCATGCGCAAAAACATGCGTAAGGAAATAACAGAGAGAAATAAAGAAATTACTGCAGAGATCCCGGACTACAATCCGGATATATCCCCATAATATAGAGTATCGGTATATAACATCAAAAATGTTGGTAAGACTTCCCTGAGGGTTCAAAACAAGTGCCATCAGGAATTTTCAACTGCAATCCAGCTTCCTCTTTAATCTTACCAATACAACTCACCGGAATATTTATTTCCTTGAAGGTGCTGATTATCAGCTCATGTTGTTCGGCTGATGCTGTAAAACATAATTTATAATCATCGCCAGAAGTCAGCGCATAGTTCCAGGCAGTTGTTTCATCTACGCATTGTTGCATCGCTTCTGATAGTGGTATGTTTTTAACTTCAATTTCAGCACCGACATGACTGGCATCCAGTATATGTCCCAGATCAGCAATTAAACCATCTGATATATCAATCGTGCTGTTAGCAATCTCTCTTATACGAAGTCCTGCCTCGATACTTACCTCTGGTCTATTAAGACTATTAAGAAAAAATGCTTTATATTCATTGCCAATCGATTGTTTGCCTTGAATGATATCCAGACCAACACCAGCATCACCTAATGTCCCGGTCACATAGATCAAATCATCTTTCTGTGCTCCATCGCGTTTAAGCGCTGAGTCAACTGAAACCAGCCCTTGTATATTGATTGTGATGGAAAGAGCGCCTCTACTCATATCACCACCAATCAGGCTGATTGAATGTTGTTTGGCAAGCTTAAGAAAACCAGATGCAAATTCTTTTATCCAGGCTTCATTACTTTCAGGCAGGCTGATGGATAATAAAACCCATTTTGGCACAGCACCCATGGCCGCCATATCACTGAGATTCACAGCCAATGCTTTATAGCCAATATCAGAAGGGCTAGTGTCTACTGGAAAATGTGTGCCCTCCAGTAAGGTATCCATTGACAGCACGACTTCCCTGCCTTGAGGGATTTGAATAATTGCAGCATCATCACCGATACCACACTTAACAGATGGATCTTGATCCGTAAGATCATGAAAATATTTTTTGATTAATTCAAATTCTGACGCAGCCATTTATTCAATCCGTCAATTTGGCCATCAATTAAGCCTATAAAATCAAATATGAATTAGGAAGCACTCTTCATTTCTGCTTTTCTGATCTCTTGTGCAGCCTTATCAAGGACACCATTGATATATTTATGTGATTGTTCTGCACCAAACATTTTTGCCAGATCAATAGCTTCATTCAACACCACTCTATAAGGAAGTTCCGGATGAAATGTCAGTTCATAGATACCGATTTGTAATATTGCCTTCTCTACAGGATCCAGATCATCCAGCGCTCGATCCAGTAGTGGAATTAATTGTTTGTCCAGATTTTCACTTTCCTTTGCTGTTCCATGTAATATTTCCTTAAAATAATCCGTATCTGCTTTTTTCAATTCAGAACGTTCATTGACGAATTCATTGATTACGTCCTGTATTGGCATCGCTGACATTGCCCATTGATACAAGGCCTGCACTGCTGAACGTCGTGCACGTACACGTGCATGTCTGGAAAAAGACTTCTTTTTTGTGGTTTCTTTGCCTGTGGCCACTAGCTTATCGCCCTGAAGACGTTGATCATTTCAATGGCAGCCTGTGCAGCCTCTGCACCTTTATTACTTTCTTCATCACCAGCACGATCCATTGCCTGTTCGGTGCTCTCGACAGTCAATACACCAAAGATCACAGGAATATCATTTGCTATTGAAATTTCCCCCAGACCACGGGCACATTCAGAACATATATAGTCGAAGTGTGGTGTTTCACCTCGAATCACGGCGCCTAAAGTGATCACTGCATCACAGCTAGTGTGCTTGATTACATGTTGGACTGTGGAAGGAATCTCAAAGGCACCGGGCACATGTACAATAGTGATGTCCTGTTCTTGCAAACCAGATTTCTTCAAGGTATTGAGGCAAGCTTCAAGCAGGCGCTCGACAATGAAACTATTATAGCGACTGGCAACGACAGTAATCTTTGCCTTATCCAGTTCCTGCTTACCTTCAATTAACATATTCAGTCATTTACTCAGGTTACATATTCAACAACTTCCAGGCCATAACCTGAAATAGCATGAAATCGTTTTGGTGCACTCAACACCCGCATTTTTTGCACACCCAGATCAGATAATATCTGTGCGCCAAGACCTATCGTCCTTTGGTCTTTCGTGTTTTGTTTACTCAGTTGCCCTGACTCCTGCGATGAACCCTGACAAAATAATTTCAATTGATCAGCCAGTTCCTGTGAACCAAACTGGTTACATAAGATAACAGCGACCCCCTGGCCTTCTTTCTGTATACGTTTCAATACATCGCTGATTGGCCATGCAGTATTCTCTCTCAGGCTTCCTGTCAGATCATGAATCGGGTTCTGCATATGCACACGTACCAATACAGGATCATCTGCCGAAATCTCACCCTTGATCATCGCCAGGTGTAAATTATTATCGATACTGTCTTCGTAGGCGACGATCCTGAAATCGCCATATTCTGTTGGCATATCATATTCAGCAATCCGAGTAATTGTTTTTTCATTTTCGATCCGATGTTGAATCAAATCTGCAATCGTACCTATTTTCAATCCATGTTCTTTGGCAAAGACCTCCAAATCCGGTCTTCTTGCCATGGATCCGTCATCTTTCAGTATCTCTACAATCACAGCTGCCGGCACAAGACCTGCTAACTTGGCCAGATCGCATCCAGCTTCAGTATGGCCAGCACGTAACAGGACACCGCCAGGATGTGCCATTAAAGGAAAAATATGCCCGGGTTGTACCAGATCAGAAGGCTGTGCATCTTTCGACACTGCTTTTTGTATCGTAAGCGCCCTGTCGGCTGCAGAAATTCCTGTAGTAACGCCTTCTGCCGCTTCAATAGAA
>JAIVVP010000158.1:0-4787 GCA_049189775.1 Gemmatimonadota bacterium
ATCCAGTAGCAATCGTAAAGGTGGTCTCGCGCACATCCCTACAGATACCACGGGCTTCGGTATTCGTTTCACACTTAATCTGTTGCTAGACAAGAAAATGATGTGATTCGATTTATCTATTTAAAACTACAGGGAAATAAATAGGGAAATAAAATGTCCGGTGGAATGATAAAAAACTTCAGAATCATGATTCTACTTTATGTGTTGTTGATGGTTGTGGTATCTGCCTGGTGGACCAAGGCACGAAGCACTGACTGGAACGCCCCTCTGGTGGTTGCTATCTATCCAATCAACGGCGATGGTAGAGAAGCGACTACTAAATATATTGATAAGCTGGATAAGGATACTTTTACAGGCATCGAAGAATTTTTTAATCGTGAAGCAAAACGCTATCAGCTCACTATAAAAAAACCTGTTGATATTGATCTGGCGAAACAGATTAATGAACAGCCTCCAAAACCACCAGGAAATCATGCGTCAGTCCTGTCAATCATGGCCTGGAGTCTGAAGATGCGATATTGGTCATGGAGCATGGACAATTACGACCATCCAAAAGATATCCAGGTGTTTGTTATCTATTTTGATCCGAAGGAAAATCAACGGCTCGCACATTCACTTGGATTGCAAAAAGGCTTGATTGGTGTGGTTAATGCTTTTGCAGACAGGAAAATGTCTAAACAAAACAATATTGTTATTGCCCATGAAATTCTTCATACCGTAGGCGCATCGGATAAATACGATCCCCGAACAAATCAGCCTTTATTCCCCATTGGTTTTGCAGAACCGGACAAGGATCCCTCGTTCCCTCAGAATAAAGCAGAAGTTATGGCTGGGCGTATTCCAGTAGATGTAAACAAGGCGGAACCACCCAGGAGCTTAAAGAAGGTACTGTTAGGTAAAGCAACGGCAATAGAAATACGATGGCTGGCAATAGACAGCAAATAAAGCATGAAGAATTTGATAGCCTTAATCTGTTTCAATATTTTATTTATATGTTCTGCTCACATTCTCGCCAGTGAGGCAGATGTGATTGATGCGGAAGTTATTCGAGGAGATGACGGCAGTTTTACCTTTAACGTCACTGTGCAACATGCGGATGAAGGCTGGAATCATTATGCTGATCACTGGTTAATACTGGACAAGGACGAACAAGTCATCGCTGCACGTAAATTGATGCATCCACATGTCAAGGAACAACCATTTACCCGTAGTCTTTCATACATACAAATACCTGATGAAGTCACCGAAGTGACTATTCGTGCGCACTGTTCGGTGGATAATTATTCTGGTAAAGATATGCTGGTTAAAATAAAGTGATTAGCCAGGTCACACCTGTTTCTCTGAACTGCAGCGTTATGGTTCAAAAATTATATGAAGATAAAATATAGGTACAGATATGGATTATAAAATACTAATTACAGTGTTTGCCGCAGTATTTATTGCTGAGTTAGGTGATAAAACACAGCTCGCCACGTTGTTGTTTGCTTCTGATAAAGAGGTAAGTAAATTAACAGTATTTATTGGTGCCTCTATGGCATTAATTCTGGCTTCTGCAATTGCAGTGATGGCTGGAGGTATTATTTCTCAATATGTCAGTGATAAATTCTTACATTACCTGGCTGGAGTTGGCTTTGTCGGGATTGGTATCTGGACATTAATAAACGCATGAGCATTGTAGAGATTAAATCCGGAACCCCATAGTTCGAACCTTATTCTGTTAAGAATACTTCGCCTTGCATCAATGTCCTGGCTGTTCTGGTAAGACTGGCCTTCTCGGCCATCCATTGACCATCTATTAGACTCACGCTTGCAGAGGTTTCCAATGTGCCAGCGCTATGTCCGATACGTAATACCTGGTCTTCTTTCATTGGTGTTTGTAAACAATCAGCAACAATCGTTCCGGGAATATTAGCAGCGACCGCCGTAGCAATTGCCCCGGTGCCTGTGAATGCATGATGTAGTTTGCCCATGGAAAAAATACGCGCACAGAGATCAATGTCACTCTCTGCAACTTCAGCCTGTTGTGTATTCAGATATGTTTGCGCCTTTGAGACAAAGGCCAGTTTTGGTGTGCTCGGCCTGGCGCTTGCTTCCTCTATCGATTCAGCAAGACCCATCTGTACAGCGGCCCGGCAACGGATGGCTTCAACCTTGTCCAGTAATGCCTGATCCTGATCTATCTCTGCCGGTAATTCTGTTCCGGATAATCCCAAAGACGCTGCATGAACAAACACCGTGGCATTTCCGGCATAGACCAGACTAACTTCAAAATCACCATAGTCAGCTACCTTAAGTGTTTCACGTGTTTGTCCTGTAGGTAACACGCAGCCGTCTTTACCTCCCCCTGGCCTCATGAAATCTATAATCACGGGAGCGCCACTTCCTGTGACGCCGGCAATATGAGTGTTTCCTGAAGTGATGACATTACCTTGCTCATCAACAGAGACATGAACGACCAGAACTTGTTCGAGATTTTCCTGCCAAACGCGAACCCGGGTGACCGGAGAAGTAACATTTTTTACAAGTCCCTGTTCAATTGCATACACACCTACCGCAGAAGACAGGTTGCCACAGTTGCCGGAATAATCGATTACAGGTGTTGTAATTGAGACATGACCAAAACAATAATTAACATCACAGTTGGGTCTTGCGGATTCTGAAATAATAACAATCTTGCTGGTACTGGATGTTGCACCACCAAGACCATCCATTTGTTTGGCATAGGGATCAGGGCTGCCGATGACATCGAGTAATAATTTGCCTCGCAATGCATTGTCTACAGGCAAGTCTTTGCGATTAAAGAAAATTCCTTTACTGGTACCACCACGCATCCAGACAGCGGTTATTGAATGTTTATTCATTTTATAATTGTTAATAAAAATATTTTATTGTGAGACTATACTGATTTTATTTCCTAAGTGAATGAAAAAACATATTAGAAGCTCATAAATTACCTGGCTAACAATAAATAAATCATGAAACGAGCAATTTCGATAATATTGGTCGCAGTCGGTCTGATGAATCTCTACCCTGTCATTGGTGTGTTATCAGCAGATGTCCTGACCAATCTTTACGGAGTGACAATCCTCGACAATGATTTACTCATCCTGATGAGACATCGTGCTGTAATGCTTGGAATCATAGGTATATTTATGGTGATAGCGGCATTCCGTCCAAATTTACAATCAGCTGCAATTATTGCTGGATTGACTAGTATGATAGCGTTTGTCGGACTGACATTGAGCGCTGGTGATTCTGGAGAATCGGTTAATAAAGTCATGTTAGCAGATGTGCTTGGTTCTCTGGCTCTTTTTGTGGCTATCTTCCTTAGATGGATGAGTAGTCGTGATTCAGTTTAATATTTCGGGAAAAGGCAAGTAGGAAAAATTATGAATAACAACGATGTCTTACGCCGAATCCGTTATGTCTTTGATTTTGGTGATTCGAAAATGATTGCCATCTTTGGCAAGGCTGATCATGAGGTTACGCGTGAGCAGGTCAGTGACTGGCTGAAGAAAGATGATGATCCCGCGTATCAGGAATGCAGTGATACGCAACTGGCAATTTTTCTCAATGGCTTGATCAATGATAAACGCGGCAAAAAAGAAGGAGCACAACCTGAGCCAGAAGCACGATTAAACAACAACATTATCTTTATGAAGCTAAAGATTGCATTAAACCTCAAGGCAGAAGATGTATTGGAGATACTGGAACTGGCTGAATTTCGCATCAGCAAACACGAATTAAGTGCCTTCTTTCGCAAGCCCGGTCACAAACACTACCGGGAATGCAAAGATCAGATCTTGCGAAATTTCCTGCAGGGCATGCAGTTAAAATATCGTGGCAATAGTTAATCGCCCGAAATTAATCACTCGATGTTTTACAGGTGCTAATACCAAGAGGTATGTAAGCCGGACACCAGCCAATACTTCCCGTTATTATTGGCACCAGGCCAATAGCTCCCCACCAACTCTGAAAATAGACACCGGCACCTACAATAGCAAGGCCCGCAACTACTCTGATGATTCGATCTGTTTTTCCTTCATTACATTTCATATTATTTCCTTTTTGATTTGATGTTGGTTCTGTCTATATACCTGGATCACGTGGGCATGATACTCGATGAGTGTCTGAAGTAACTATGATATATATCAAAATCTCTTATCAATATTTTTATAGTGAATTCTCAGCCCGGGCAATACCACAGTTCCAGCAATCAGTGAACTGGCCTTCTATCTTTTCTCCACATTTGCATATCCATGAAGTGCGATATTCAGTCGATACTTTCAATAGATCTTCGACAATAGTCATTGCGTGACCATAATCTTTATCTGCCATGACCCAAACCTCAGGCCAGCACTCAATGGGTGGTATTTGACCTACGCCACCGGACAGATTCTGATTTTTTATCATGCAATCTATGCCTTCCTCTTCAAGGATGTCCTTGATGCGTTCTGTCATCAGGCCATGTTCGGCAGCATAGACTCTTTTCATTGTGGTGATTAAAGGCTTTTCAATTCTTCCAGTGTTTCAGTGGCTGCCTTGATGACAAACAAGGTATCAACACCTACCGTAATCAGGGTAAAACCATTATCCATCGCGGGCTTTACAGCACTCGCATTAACGCCAAAATATCCCAGCTTGATATTTGCCGATTTGCAAACATCGGCAACCCGACTAATAGCTTCCTGAACTTCCGGATGATTAACTTCACCAATCCTGCCAAGACTGGCAGACAGATCATAAGGACCGATGAGGATGGCATCGAGTCCGGGTAGTTTCACAAT
>JAIVVP010000159.1:0-4766 GCA_049189775.1 Gemmatimonadota bacterium
ACCAGCATCAGCGATATGACGGTCTACAACACTCTCAATATCTCTCATATCAAGCGTTTTTAAAATATAATCCACACAACCGATAGCTTTCGCCTTCGCCCTGTCTTCTTCATTTTCAGACGCAGTCAACATAATTACAGGATTGTTATATCCACTACTCCTCAAAAGTTGAGTGGATGTAAAGCCATCAAGATCAGGCATATTTATATCCATCAGTACCAGGTCGGGTTGTTCTTTGGAGCATACTTCAACTGCTTGCTTGCCGCTTGATGCGGTCAGGATTTGATATCCTGATTTCGCAAGGATAATCTGGACAACTTCCAGGGTTTCCTCACTGTCATCCACGTATAGCACTTTTTTCATTTTGCCTTCCTCACGCTGTAAACATGTAATCTACATACTGGAGAGTCTTTACATCATAGGCAATTTTTCTCTGCATTGCATTTTTTGTACTATTTCGGAAAGGTTCTGCGCCTGATTGATGGCCACGTATGATGCAAACTGCATATTCATTTTTTTATCAATTCGCTTTCTTTCTTTTTCCTTTGCTTCTGGATTTTGCTTTCGTACGAGGTTTCCTGGGTTTATCAGATTTACTTCTTCGTTGTGGAGCTTGCTTGTCACCCGCTTCTTTTAGGCGGGTAATATTTAACTTCTGACCGGAGACCCAGGTCTTCTTAAGATCTGTAAAGACTTCTTTTGGCATCCCCTCAGGTAGATCAATAAGACTATAGTCATCATGAATATCAATGCGACCAATGTTCTTGCTATCTAAGCCAGCTTCGTTTGCGATTGCACCGACAATATTTCCTGGCTGCACGTCGTGATCATGTCCGACTTCGATACGATAGGTTTCCATACCCTCTTCAGATCTTCTTTGTTTGCCTTTATCTCTGGGTGGTCTTCTACCTTCTTTAAAATCTTCCTTGCCTCTTGATCTGTCTCGACCCCTTGATTCATTCCTGCCCCTATCATCACGACCTTTGCGTTCTCTCCTACTCACTGGTATTGGCCTCAAGAGCAAAGGTTCTTTGCCTTGAACCAGTTTCGCCAGGGCCGCGGCGATCTCTGTTGCTGGGATATTATGTTCCTGTTGATATTCTTCTATCAGGTTTTGATAAAAACCCAGCCCCTCTCTGGCAAGCGCATCGGTAATGTTTTGTTTAAAACGGGCAACACGTTTATCGTTGATCATATCTGTCGATGGCAATTCCATCATTTCAATTTTTTGCCTGGTTGCCTTTTCAATTCTATGTAACCAGTGCTTTTCCCTGGGCGTAACAAATAATATTGCCTCACCGGTTCTTCCTGCGCGAGCCGTGCGCCCTATTCTGTGTATATAGGCTTCAGTTTCATTTGGAACATCATAATTTATGACATGACTGATACGTTCAACATCCAGCCCACGCGCAGCAACATCGGTGGCAATCAATATATCCAGCTTGCCGGATTTTAGCTGCGCAATGGTTCGTTCGCGTTGCTTCTGTTGCAGATCACCGTTCAGGGCAGTAGCCGAATAACCACGTGCCTGTAATTTCTCTGCCAACTCGACAGTTGCGATACGAGTACGCACAAAGATGATAACGCCGTCTGTAGTCTCAGCTTCCATAATTCTTGTCAGGGCATCAAGCTTATGCGCACCGCTGACCATCCAGTATCGTTGACGGATTGTTTCAACGGTGGCGGTTTTATTTTTTATTGTGACCTGTTCCGGATCCTGTAAATGTTTCTTTGCGATCTTGCGAATTTCATTAGGCATGGTTGCCGAGAACAATACGATTTGTCGGCTATCGGGTGATTGTTCCAGCACCCATTCAACATCATCAATAAAACCCATACGCAACATTTCATCGGCTTCATCAAGAACCAGACAATCCAGCTCATCCAGTTTCAAGGTGCCACGGCGCATATGATCCATGACCCGACCCGGGGTACCGACCACCACATGTACCCCCCGTTTTAGGGGCCTTAATTGTGTACTGTATTCCTGGCCACCATAGACAGGTAATACGTGAAAACCCTTGATATGTTTTGCATAGGTTTGAAATGCTTCTGCAACCTGAATCGCCAGTTCCCTGGTCGGCGTCAGCACCAACACCTGTGGGATTTTCTTTTTCAGGTTGATCCGTGACAGCAATGGCAATGCAAATGCAGCTGTTTTCCCAGTACCGGTTTGCGCCTGGCCTACCAGATCTCTACCGGCCATCATCAGGGGTATGGTTTTTGCCTGAATAGGCGATGGGCTCTCATAACCGACATCCTTCAGCACCTTCATGACTGGTACGCTCAGATCCATATCATCAAAACTTGCGGGGCTTGTTTCTTCGGTCATCAGGGTTGTCTGCCTTATGTCAGCCGCCGGGATTTATCGGGCTCAGCTGTGGAAATGGGCGCGTATTGTATACCCAAACTACCTGAAAATGTAGGTTACTTGCCCCTTGCCGGGAGGAACTACGGCAAATATCTAATCGACTAGATATCTCTGACCCTTAAAGGAATCTCAGCTCTGGCAATCTGTGTGGTCTCTGTCAGCCTGACATAATTGTGATACAGCGATCGAATTTCACGAACATATACTACTGCCTGACCGCAACGACATAAACGCCTGACCTCACCTTCTTCAGTATAAGGCCTGGACAATGCCAGCATGGCTTTCTCGACATTACCAAACCATCGATCACTATCCAGCCCCATTTTTTCGGCCAGTGCGCGTGCATTTTTTACCCTGGTAAATCCGGCGTTATATGAGGCCAGAGTAAACCATGTTTTATCTTCAAGCGGCAGTTCCTGCTCAAACTGATCGCGTAGAATTCTCATATATTTTACGCCGGCGGTAATGTTGCTCTTCGGATCATTCAGATCCTCAACACCGAGTTCACTGGCCGTTGCTGGCATGATCTGCATCAGACCTTCCGCACCTGCATAGGAAACGGCTTCAGGATCAAACTGACTTTCCTGATACATTTGTGCAGCGATTAAACGCCAATCGAAACTATGTCGCTCAGCATTGACCTTGAGCAGTTCATCATAGGGAGAAAGCTTGTCCACAAGTGCGACCAGTTTTGACTCAGCTTTTATATTTTTTGGCCGCGACAGGTACTTGCTGTAAAGCGTATTGTAAGTATCACGACGATACTCTTTTTCTATATAGTCATTCACTGCACGCAAAAGTTTGTTATCGCTTACTCTCACTGCCCATGTCTGTGGCACTGGCTCACTGAGTGTGAACAGTGCTTTTAAACCATATTGACGGGTTAATTCTGCCTTGACCTGATGACTGCCTAATATGGTTAAATCATGCATCGCATGTGACACGCGATAAAGGGTTTCTTCTGTGTTTACACCTGCATCAGTATCAACAATTTCAAAGTTGATACCACGCTGTTGTATCCCTTGCAGAAAATCTCGATATGGACTTTCAGGCGCCAGGGCTATTCTTCTACCTTCAAGATCTCTTATATCGACAAGACTGTTTTCCGTATCGCGACCAATGATGACAGGCGCTGAATAATCATAGGCAGATGTCATCTTGATGTTTTCATCACCCAAACTGTTTTCAGGTAATGACGCTGCAATAATATCGCCTTCACCGCTGAGCAATAACTCACGCATCTGTTCATGTGAATTGGCCAGTACAACATCAACGCTCAATCGTTTTGATTCGGCAAATCTTTTGATGAAACCATATTCAAAACCATGCATCTTGCCATTATTAAAAAAGTAATTGCCTGGACTTTGGTAGGTGATCACTCTCAGAACCTTGCGTTCCTGGATCTTTGGCAAATCTTCCAGTCGCACATCTGCAATGATCATCGACAAATGATTTTTATTTAAATATTCATCCAGACGAGTTTGTAGCGTTTCTGCATCCAGGCGTACTGCCCATGCACGCGATTCAGCTTTTGAAAAATCAAATGCAACATTCACTTCCGGGTGTTTCGGCAGGTAGGCCTGAAGAGAATCACTTTCTACAATCGTCACGTCATATTCACCGGAAGCAACGCGCAGCATAATTTCTTCCAGTGTTGCAGCTTCGGGAATCGCGACCAGATCCATTGCTGGATGCTCAGGAAGATATTTTTCCAGTATGGCCCATGAAGGAGATGATTGCTTTAGTGCAATCTGTCGAACCAGTAAATCTTCCAGTCGAGTAATTTGTGTCGTGTCGGTCCGTACCACAACCTGTTGCGTTGTTGTCCCCCAGGTATAGGTAAACCTGATTTGTCCTGACAGACCTGAAGCAAGTGACTCACCCTGACCGATAATAATGTCCCCACGACCTTCGATCAGTGAGGGCATCAGCTGCCAGTTTTCCTCGACGGCAATCCACTCGGTGGTGAGTTGATTCTCAAGGGCAAACTGTTCAACCAGATCATGTTCTTTCTTTGCTATTGACGGTTGTTGATCATTGACACCCTGATACAGCACCCGCAATGAGCCCTTCTTTGTCAGCTCGATTTCTGATGCGTTTTGGATTTCGGTGGCGAAACTGGAGGAAAGTGGGGCAATGACCAGTACTAAACTGATAGCTGTTGATAAAAAGATTTGGGTCAACGACAGTACCTTTAACGATTCTGCCTTTGCTAAATCAAACATTCGTCTGACACATCCTCACTTACCGGTTATGCAGCTACCCGAGTGGGCGCCACTATACGCTTTATTTATTAATTCCTCTATATATCTATTATGAACTTCAAAAAATTCTTTAAAGTGAGTTTTCATTCTATGGTATTTGATATGTGCAAGAATCCTCTTAGGTGGGACGA
>JAIVVP010000160.1:0-4753 GCA_049189775.1 Gemmatimonadota bacterium
CGATGGGCATTGAGTCATACAACGATGAACAATTGAACGCCCTGCGCGAAGGAAATCTCGATAAATGTTTTGGTGAGCAATTTTCGAATTTAACTTTAAATCGTGCCGTGGGCCTACCCGGCGGACGCATGACATTAGTCCATCGAATTCTAAACCTTGATCCTGCTGCTGGCCGTTTTGGTATTGGTCAAATCACAGGTGAGGCAGATATCCATCCTGATGACTGGTTCCTGACCTGTCATTTTTCAGATGATCAGGTGATGCCCGGCACGCTCATGTATGAATGTTGTTTGCATACCTTGCGTGTTTATTTACTGCGCATGGGTTGGGTCGGCGAAGAGGATGAGATAGTTTATGAGCCTATCATTGGTGAAGTCAGCCAACTCAAGTGTCGTGGTCAGGTGATCGAATCAACGAAAAAAGTGCAGTACGAGATTACACTGAAAGAGATTGGCTATAAGGATGGCGATGGCACACCTTATGTCCTGGCAGATGCCCTGATGTCTGCAGATGGCAGACCCATCGTACAGATGAATAATATGTCTGTGCAGTTAAGTGGCCTGAACAAACAGAAGATTGAAAATCTTTGGCAGAACCAGTCCATCACCCAAGCAGAAAATAATAATGAGAAAACCGTTCTGTTTGATTTTGATTCGATCTATGCCTTTGCCAATGGCAAACCTTCCGAGGCCTTTGGTGATCGTTATAAGGTATTTGATGAAGAGCGAAAGATTGCCCGCCTGCCCAGACCGCCTTATCAATTTCTTGATCGCATTACCTCGATTAAAGATTGCGAGCCATGGATATTAAAAGCAGGGGGCGTGATTGAGGCCGAGTATGATGTGCCAGCAGATGAATGGTACTTTAAGGAAGACAGACAAACCCGTATGCCTTTTGCCGTGTTGCTTGAAGTTGCACTACAGCCCTGTGGCTGGCTGGCAGCATACCTGGGTTCGGCTCTGACCAGTGATACCGATTTATCATTCAGAAATCTGGGTGGCAATGGCACACAATTGCTCGCCGTGACTCCGACAACAGGCACATTAACGACAAGAATCAAGATCACCAATGTTTCACAATCCGGCGGCATGATTATTCAGAATTACGATATGGAAGTTCGTTGTGATCAGGGTATTGTTTACAAGGGTGATACCTATTTTGGTTTCTTCTCCAAACAATCGCTAGCCGATCAGGTGGGTATCCGAGATACAACACCCTATGAACCTGATGAAGTTTCTTCTGCGCGAGGCACGTCCTTCCCATATCCGAATACCGCACCTTATCCAGACGATATGATGCGCATGGTCAGTGAGATAACCCTGTTTGATCCACAAGGTGGGCCAAATGGCCTGGGTTTTATCCGGGGAACAACATTGGTGGATCCAGAAAGATGGTTTTTCAAGGCGCATTTTTATGAAGATCCGGTCTGGCCTGGCTCTCTGGGTCTGGAGTCGTTTATACAACTTCTGAAGGTTGTCGCCGTGGAGCAATGGGGTGAAGAAATAAACCTGGATCAATGTGACTTCGAGGTCATGGCACTGAATGAAACACACCACTGGATCTACCGTGGACAGATCATTCCGCAAGACGAAAAAGTAACGATCCAGGCCGTAATCACAGAGATTAACCACTCGAATAAACTGCTCCGCGCCGATGGATTTTTGACTGTGGATGGCCGAATTATCTACCAGATGAACGACTTTGCGCTCCGAATCACTTAGAATGAGACTGGAGATTTAATTCATGAAATATTCCCGCGTACATATGGAGTCTATCGGTTACGAATTGCCGCCCGTGGTGGTGACTTCGGACGATCTCGAGTCCAGATTGATGCCTATGTATGACGCCCTGCATATTGCCCCGGGTCAGCTGGAGGCACTCACAGGCATTACTGAGCGGCGCTGGTGGGAAGAAGGCCATATACTGTCTGATGGTGCTGCAACTGCAGCCCGCAAGGCTTTGGATCAATCTAATGTCAAAGCCGAAGATATTGAGGCGCTCATCTACACGGGAGTCTGTCGCGAAAATTTCGAACCTGCCACTGCCTGTGCTGTCGCAGCACAATTAGGCGTCAGCGACGATGCCAATATTTATGACATTTCCAACGCCTGTCTGGGTGTGATGAATGGCATTATCGATATCGCCAACCGTATAGAACTTAAACAGATTCGTGCCGGCATGGTGGTCTCCTGCGAAACCTCCAGGGAAATCGTCGAAATCATGATCGATCGCATGCTCAAAGATAAAACCATGGAGATGTTCAGCAGTTCTCTGGCAACACTAACGGGCGGTTCTGGTGCAGCAGCAGTATTACTGACAGATGGTTCATTCGACAATGATCACACCCATAAATTATTGGGCGCTGCCAATCAATCTGCACCTGAACATCACAAGCTTTGCCGTTGGGGTGTGACTTTATCTCCTGTTGCCCTGGGTGAATTGATGTTTTCTCCGGATAAATTACTCGCTGCCATTGATCAGGTCATGGAACCGGATGCCCTGCCAGGTGTGGTCAAGGAGATCATGACCAGTGAAAAAATTCCACCATCACTGGCCAGCATGATGCCTTCCCAGAAATTACCTGATGCCCTTTCGGAATTCATGTCAACAGACTCTGTCGCCGTACTTACACATGGCGCCAAACTCGGTGTTAAAACCTGGGGTTCGTTTCTAAGTAAAATGGGCTGGGCCAGAGATCAGGTCGACAAGGTAATTTGCCATCAGGTCGGTGAAGGACACCGGGACACTATATTAAAAGAACTGGGCATCGACCCGGCGAAAGATTTCAGTACCTACAAATACCTCGGCAACATTGGCACGGTGTCAGTACCTCTCACCGCTGCCATTGCAGAACAACGTCAATTTTTAAAACCTGGCGATCGTGTCAGCTTCATGGGGATTGGCAGTGGCCTCAATTGCATGATGCTTGGTTGGGAATGGTAGAGTATTCTCCACGGGCACACGCTCCGTTTCATCATTAATCCAGCCGAGTTCCCTGACAATGAATTACCCTGATTATTCATTTGATCATCATTACCATTCTGTCAAAGGTTTGCGCCTGCATTACCTGGATGAAGGCCCAAAAAATAGTGATGAAGATATTGAGCCGGTTGTCATGGTACATGGTAATCCTAGCTGGTCTTTCTATTATCGAAAACTGGTGCTTGCCTTACGAGACAACTATCGTTGCATCGTCCCGGATCATATTGGCATGGGTCTGTCTGATAAACCGGATGATGAAACCTATCACTTCACGCTGGATCAACGCGTTGATGATCTGGAATCACTGCTTGATCATCTGGGTATCACCGAAAACATCACGCTGGTCGTTCATGACTGGGGCGGCATGATCGGCCTGGCATACGCCACGCGTCATCCCGAAAGGATAAAACGACTGGTCATTTTAAATACCTCCGCCTTTCATTTGCCAAAAGGCAAGTCTGTGCCCTGGCAACTCAAACTCAGCCGGATCCCTGTTGTGGGTGCTATCTTGAATCAGGGTTTTAATATTTTTGCCCGTGGTGCCGTTAAACAATGTGTTACACGTACGCCCATGTCGCCTGAAGTTGCTGCGGCTTATCTTGCACCCTACGATAACTGGTCACATCGACGGGGAATTAAAAAGTTTGTCTTTGATATTCCGTTGCAAGCTGGTGATACCGCTTATGAAACCATCGATCAGGTTGATAAAACAATCGGTCAATTTTCAAACATCCCCATGTTGATCTGCTGGGGGCTGAAAGATTTCGTTTTCGATCATCATTTTCTTGAAGAATGGGAAAGACGCTTCCCCGATGCCGAGTTCCATCGCTTTGAGGATGTGGGACATTATATTCTTGAAGATGCCCCTGAGGATGTGATTCCTTTAGTGCAGCAATTTCTTCACGCTCATCCTTTAAAATAAAAGGAATCAGTGATGCATTCTTCAAACATTGCCTCGCACCTGCCTACCATTGCCAATCTGCATCCCGATGCTTTAGCGGTTGCTGAACAAAAAAGTGGTCAACAATATACCTACCGTCAACTAGACGATGCCAGTGACCTTATTGCCAAAGGCTTACAGGCTGCAGGAATAAGTAAGGGGGTTCGTACAGTATTAATGGTGACGCCAGGTCTCGATTTTTTTGCCCTGGTCTTTGCATTATTCAAGGTTGGCGCTGTCATGGTGGCGATTGATCCGGGGATTGATATAAAACAACTGGGTAAATGTCTGACCGAGGCAGAACCTGAGGCCTTTATCGGTATCAAGAAGGCACACATTGCCCGAAGGATCCTGGGCTGGGCAAGAAAAACAATCAAAACAAATATCATTGTTGATCCCGGCTTCATACCGAAGATGTTTTATGGCCGGAACATCAAGAGTCTTAAACAACTGAAACAATCAGGTGCTGATTACACAGGCCCTGCTTCCATTGACACTGAAGCAGACGATACAGCAGCTATTCTCTTTACCAGCGGCAGTACGGGCACCCCCAAAGGAGTCATCTATTCGCATGCCAATTTTAATGCGCAGGTCTCCACATTAAAAAATCTTTATAACATCCAGCCAGGAGAGATTGATTTATCTACCTTTCCTCTGTTTGCCCTGTTTGGACCGGCCATGGGCATGGCCTCGATTGTGCCTGATATGGATTTCACTCGGCCCGGCAATGTAGATCCAGAAAAGATATTTTCTGCCATAGAAAAATATAAAGTCACCACCATGTTCGGTTCCCCAGCATTGTTAAACCGTGTCGGTCGTTATGGTGAACAA
>JAIVVP010000161.1:0-4682 GCA_049189775.1 Gemmatimonadota bacterium
CCATGAAGACATTGATTATGTAGAGCAATACTGTGCAAGAAACCTGAAAAAAGATCCTAAATCCAATTAATAACTTAAATACCGTCATGCTGGACTTGATCCAGCATCCACGACTGCACGGATGCAGAAGGTAGAGCGAAACAGGAGTCCGAGCCGAGCCGATTAATACACCGCTGCAAGCGGTTCTTTTATTACTGGGCAAGAATTGCTCCAGGCAATTCTATTGCATTCCCACCCTCCATGGCGGTCATTCCCTCATGCGCAGGAAAGACGTGGTGGTCATTTGAGACATCCGTCATAATACGATGCTATGAACCAGGAAGCTCAAACCCCCAAAGCAGGCCAGGAAACTGGCGATACCGATGAGGCATATCAGGAACATATCCTGCAATATGTCTCTCGTACCTTTGCGCTGACCATCCCGCAGTTGCCGGAAGATTTGAGGCACGTTGTCAGTAATGCCTATTTGCTTTGTCGCATTGCCGATACGGTCGAAGATGATAATGCGGTCAATTCAGAGCAAACCCGGCGTCTGGCAGACATGTTTGCCCAGGTGGTTGCTGGAAAAGTCTCAGCGAAAGAATTTTCAAATGAGCTATACCCCCTGCTTTCGGAACACACCATCGATGAAGAACACGATCTGATCAAGAACACGGAGTCTGTTATTCGGATCACACATAGTTTTAATGAAAATCAAAGAAGCGCACTGGAACGTTGTGTGCGTATCATGGCCAAAGGCATGGCCGATTATCAGGATGCTGAAACACTTGATGGTCTGGAGAACCTGGCGGCAATGGATGAATATTGCTATTACGTCGCAGGCGTAGTTGGTGAAATGCTGACGGAATTATTCTGTGATTACTCAGATGAAATCAATGCCAACAAGGATGAATTAATGAAGTTGGCTGTGTCTTTTGGACAGGGCCTGCAAATGACCAATATCCTCAAGGATATCTGGGATGATCGGGCGCGTGGCGCCTGTTGGCTGCCCAGAGATATTTTTGAGAAACAGGGCTTCGACCTCAGCAAACTGAATGAGAACAACAAAAATGAGCAATTCCAACGTGGACTGGAAGAACTGATCGCAATCGCCAGAAATCACCTGAATGATGCCCTGACCTACACGCTGATGCTCCCCACGCATGAAAAAGGCATTCGGAAGTTCTGTCTTTGGGCGCTGGGCATGGCAGTGCTGTCACTGGATAAATTGAATAAACATCGCGACTTCAGCAGCGGGACTGAAGTAAAGATCACCAGAAAGAGCGTAAAGGCCACGGTTGCCTCAACCAGCCTGTTGGTCAGCAATGACTGGGCCCTGAAAAAGCTGTTTAATTTCACTAGCCGAAATTTGCCGACAACGGACATTCATGAGAGACTGGGTCTCATAAAATAAAAGCAAAAAGGCTATCTGAAATAGATAGTTATGGTTCAGAATGAACCTGAAATGAACAGGAAAACTCTGACGAAACTGTCATATCGGGCCTTGTCCCGAAACGCAGTGTGGGAACTTGGGAGAAATCTAATTACTCGATCCTTATTTAAAAGCAAGATCTCTCATTTCATTCGAGATGACAGACCTCTATATCATTTCGAATGCCGCATCGAAATGACAAGCACGACTTAATCAACAGAACGCAACATTTTCAATGTTAGATAAAACCAGGGAAAAAGAGACACAACGGTCACTGAAGCAAGCCATTCAGTCTGCCAGGAACACATTGGTCCAGGATCAACAGGAAGATGGGCACTGGGTCTATCAACTGGAAGCAGATTGCACCATCTCTGCTGAATACATCCTCATGAATCATTTCGTTGATGAAATCGACGATGAACTGGAATCAAAGATAGCTGTTTATCTTCGTGAACATCAAGCAGATTACGGTGGTTGGCCGTTGTTTTATGGCGGTAACTTTGATCTGAGTTGCACAGTAAAATGTTATTACGCCCTGAAAATGGTTGGCGATGATCCCAATGATGATCACATGGAAAAAGCCAGAAATGCCATTCTCGGACATGGCGGCGCTGCGCACGCCAATGTCTTTACCCGCATTCTCATGGCCATGTTTGAACAGGTGCCCTGGCGCGCAACCCCGTTTATTCCGGCTGAAGTAATTCTGCTACCCAAATGGTTCCCTTTTCATATAGACAAGGTTTCCTACTGGTCCAGAACTGTCATGGTGCCTTTGTTCGTGCTTTGTACCCTCAAGGCCAAAGCAGCAAACCCTCGTGCAATAGATATTAGAGAATTATTTGTCATACCCCCGGAAGAAGAACAGCATTATTTTCGAATCACCACACCGCTGACCCGTGCCTTCCTGATCCTCGATCATATTGGCATGCTGTTCGAAAAACTTGTGCCAAAATTTGTCAGAAACATCTCTGTGCGTAAATGTGAGAAATGGTTTACCGATAGAATGAATGAAGAATATGGCATCGGTGGCATCGTTCCAGCCATGGTCAACGTTTATGAAGCGCTTATTATTTTGGGCCATGATAAAAATAGCGCTGTGGTTAAACAGGCCAGAAAAGCCATAGACAATCTTCTGGTTAATGAAGGTGACAGGAGTTATTGCCAACCTTGTACCTCTCCAGTGTGGGACACCGCACTTGCCTGTCAGACCCTGATTGAAATCCAGGAAGATGATGAGCTTGATGAAACAGGCGCAGAAATCAAGGATGGGCTGGCCTGGTTAAAAGAAAGGCAATTGGGTGACGAACCGGGCGACTGGCGCATCCCCTGCCCCAAACTTGAAGGTGGTGGCTGGGCATTCCAGTACAGTAATTATTACTATCCGGATCTTGATGATACTGCGATGGTTGCCTGGGCCATGCATCGAACTGACGATGAAAACTATGCAGAGGCCATCCAGAAGGCTGCACACTGGGTCGATGGGATGAAATCTAAAGGTGGTGGTTTTGGTTCCTTTGAAGTGAACAACACCCAGTATTACCTGAATTACATTCCATTCGCTGATCATGGTGCCTTACTCGATCCTCCGACAGCAGATGTCACTGGCCGTTCTATTGCCTTGTTGTCGCTTGCTGACAGGACAAAATATGAACGATCTATCAATAACGCAATTCAATTTTTAAAAGAAGATCAGGAAGATGATGGTTCCTGGTTTGGTCGCTGGGGAACCAATTATATCTATGGTACCTGGTCTGTATTATTAGGCCTGGAACAAACCAGCGTACCTAAAAATGATCCTATGTATACCAAAGCAATTGCTTATTTAAAAAGCGTACAACGTGAAGATGGCGGCTGGGGTGAAGATAATAAAAGTTATTATGATATTGAAAAATACAGCGGCAAATATCACTTTAGCACCTCATTTCAAACAGCCTGGGCAGTTATAGGACTTATGGCAGCAGGTGAAGCAGATAGCCCTGAAGTTAAAGCCGGTATAGATTTTATTTTACGCGAACAACAAGCTGATGGCGTCTGGGATGATAAATGTTTTACTGCACCGGGTTTTCCTAAAGTCTTTTTTCTGAAATATCATGGCTATGATAAATTCTTTCCTCTTTGGGCTTTAGCTCGCTATCGTAATGAACTGGCCAAAAAGTGATTACAGGAATTATAGTTGCACTACCCAATGAAATTAGCAGTCTCACCAGCAAAAAAGTTAATAAAGGAGACTGTCTGTTCATTAATGACAATACAGTTATCGCCTGTTCAGGCGCAGGCCCTGAAAATGCGGCAAAAGCAAGTCAGTTACTCATAGACAAAGGGGCAGAAAGGCTCATAAGCTGGGGCTGCGCTGCCGCTCTAAAAGCAAACTTACACCCTGGCGATCTGGTTTTACCACAAACCTTGCTAACTGAAAGACATGAAGAATTAACAATAGCCTCCCCATGGTTAAATAAAGCCCTTGACCAGTTATCATCGCTTAACCCCTATACAGGCTCATTGGTTGAAAGCAGTTTTATTGTTGCAGATAGTTTAGATAAAAAATCAATCCACCAACAAACCAGAGCCATAGCTGTAGATATGGAAAGTATAGCCATTGTTAAAATAGCTATACAAAATAATCTCCCTGTTCTGGTCATCCGTTGCATTGCTGACCCTGTAACCATGAACCTGCCAAAAGCCGTTAGCTATGCACTCAACAATCAAGGCGATGTTGTATTAGCCAAACTACTTTGGTTTTTACTGACCCACCCCAATGAATTACCTGGCTTAATTAAACTCGGATTGCATTTTAATGCCGCAAAAAACAAATTAAAGTTAGTTGCAGAGCATCTTGATATAATAACTGGTTTTGAGCAAAATACAGCGACTATCAAATGAGTGCACTTTCTTCTTCACTGATTGACCGGTTTTTATGCTGGTGGGGCACACAAGTACTCCGCTTTCCCTGGGTTTTAATTCTGTTCACTGTTTTATTTACTGCAGCGAGCTTGCATTACACGATTAATAATCTTGGGGTCAATACCAATACAGCTGAAATGCTATCCCCTGACCTGCCTTACCAACAAGACCGTCTACGCATAGAAGCTGAATTCCCGCAAGATGCGGGGGTTATCATTCTGGTTGTTGATGCACTTACCCCTGAAGAAACATCACTAGCAGCCAACTCACAGGCAGAAGCATTAAAAGCGCGAGAAGATAGCTTTTCTTCAGTCTACATCCCCACTGAAAATGATTTTTTCAGACAACAAGCCTTGCTGTTTCTTGATCA
>JAIVVP010000162.1:0-4681 GCA_049189775.1 Gemmatimonadota bacterium
ACAGGATCTCCCCGCCGGCGAGCGCGATGCGCATATGGCTGTTGACGCTTTGCGCACTTTCCATCGTTGTAACGATGCGTTCATATGAACCACCATAAACCTCAAGACTATGTCCTTCATGGGTGAAACCAGTTTTTGTGGTGATAGAGATTGCGCCCCCCAGCGTGTTTAGACCAAACACAGGGTTTGCCCCGCCTATCAGATTGATATTTGAGATAGAGGATTTCGGAATCAAGTCCCAGTTGACTGTATCTCCAAAGGCCTCATTTACGCGAACACCATCTTGATAAACAGCAAGGCCCTGTGGCAACCCGAGTAAAGATGAAGATGTAAAACCACGATATTGAATATCTGGTTGTAATGGATTATTTTGCGCTTCGTTGATAGTCACGCTTCCAAGGTTGCGATTAAGGAATTGGCTCAGATCAAGGACTTGACTACGTTCGATATCTTCTGCAGTTGCTGATTGAATAGAAAAAGGGATCATATCTACCGGCAGGCCAGTACCATGGGCAGGTGTAATACCTATAACTTCGATAGTTTCGTTCTGAACGACATCAGTTTCTTCAGCAATGGTGAGGCTACTGCCAAAAACAGTAAACATTACTGTGGCAAACGAAAAAATCTGACGTAGACAACAACTATTCATTTAAAAATGCCCCCCAACAGGCAATAGGTACCATGTAATCAACAAAGGCGCCCGGAAAATTCAGCAGTAATGAAGGATTATCGCTGCAGACCGGGAAGGATAACTATTTGTAACTATTAAAGAAATGGATAAATTGAATTTACAGGCAGGAAAAATTCCCCAATTAATGTAGCCCCTATACAAATTCCTCCAGCATATCTCTCTCATCTGTAGAGATCTTTGAATTTTGTAAACGATTTTTGACCATATCCGATGAAACATGATTCTGCTGAATCAATTCTCTTTTTTCATCTGGTGAAATGCTTTCCATAAAAAAGAAGTTACTGGGTGGAAATATTCCGGCATCGATCATTTCACTGAGTTCGCTAGCCATGTGTCGAAATTTACCAATGTCTTTTTGTATTCTTTCTTCTGCAAAAGATTTATCTGCAATCCCGGACTGATATATCGAATGTATTTCCATTCGATAACTGATTGTATGGCCAGGGTCGCCGGTTTTTTCAATATCGGCCTCAATGTGTTGAAGTCGTGGTTGCAGCAATTCTCTCAAGGTATCAAGAATTTCTTCATCTTCCAGTCGGGCTGAATAGATGTCCAGAATATTGTCTATACCGAGTTGCTGATAGGTATCTGTCGTAAATAATTCATTGCGACGATAGATCATGACCTTGTATGACTTGAAACCGAGCACTGTAATAATATCAGTCAGATCACGTATATTTTTATTAAAGCCGATCGCACTAACAAGTTGAGAGTGATTAAGTTCTAGCTGTTCGGCGATGCTGTTTATATTTTTAATAAAATCAACCGAGGGATCAGATTTAATCTTGTAAAAGGTTTTGACAAGATTCGCATCGTTGGCAATGAGTAATTCAGTAAAACTAATCATTAGTTGGCTGTTCCATCAGTATTGTTTTTACGATTGAGTGCAAGGAATTCATTCAGCATTTGTTTTTCTTGTTGAGAGATATTTTGCTCTTCAAGACGAGACTCTACCAGTTCCACGGGAATCAGGTTTTTACTTAACAATTTACGTTTTTCCTCGGGCAAAATAGTCTCTCTGAAAAATATATCTCCGGCAGGGATCAACCTGCTCTCGGTAATAATACAGGCCTCATTTAATAATGCCCTGAATCCACTCTCTGTATTATTCAGCCTTTCCTCTGCGAAGTCGATATCGGCAATCTTGTCAGCGTAGATGGCTTTCATCTCTGCCTTGTACTTTTCGATTATAAGCGAATTTACAGTAGCTTCTATCTTTGATTCTATGTTTCCCAGCCTGTTTTTCAAAAGATATTGCATCACCTGTAATGTCTCATTCTCATTTTTTACTGTGCTATACAGTGTCAGTATATTGTCCAGCGAAATATACTTATAAATATCATTGATATAGATTTCATTTCTTTCTTTGGTTAGTTCTTCCAGGCTGGTAAAGCCAAGAGCAGTGTAAATTTCATCCAGGTTTCTGATGCTTCTGTTAAACCCCAGTGCAAGAATGACTTGCGCTGGTTTGAGCTTGATTTTTTTTGCAGCGGTGGCAAGATTATTTTTATTATCGTCCGGATTTTCTTTTGCGCGGAAGCTATAAAATATTTTGACCAGATCTTCCTCTTCTCCTGTCAGAACATCACTAAACGTTGACATACAAATCTCTTTTTAAATGGCCGGTTGATTCAGATTGCTATTGCTATGTTCAAGAAGCTTTTCATCATTGATTGATTAAATCTTGCAGGATGCGAAAGTTTCTTATCCAGGGTTTGCTTTTTCCCAGACTTGCAGGAAGCATAGAGATTGCATCTTTTGCCTGGGCATATGTTGGATAACTCCCGTATAGAGCGTTGTACCTGGTTTTCCCATTAATAACGACTTCAATGTAGGCAGCATTGTCCACCAGCTGATTTTTCTGGATAAAACGGATGAGGTCTTTTTCATTGAGCAAACTTGAGAGTTGCAGTGTATATGCCTCGGCAGGTTGTTGCATGACCCAGTCTTCTCTTCTGATATTGCTATTTCCAGGTGCCCTGGTCTTTGCCTTAACAGGGGTCTTTGCCTTGACGGGGGGCTTTGCCTTGGCAGGCTGACTACTTGCAAGCTTGGCGACATCAGGATGCTGGATGGGTTTTTTGTCTGACTGCTCAAGTTCAGAAAGTTTTGACTTTGCTTCGGCCAGGCCACCCTTGGCAGCAAGTGCATACCAATTTTTAGCTGTAGCAATATTTACATCAAGGCCGTAACCATTCTCGTAAAATACGCCCAGATTGAATTGCGCCTGCGCAACATCGTGTGATGCTGATTTTCTGAACCATTTTAATGCTTGCTCGTAATCCTTATCCAGGCCCTGGCCAAATGCGTACATAACAGCCAGGCTGTATTGTGCATGAGGATGATCCTGTTTTGCCGCCGAGATGAACAGGTCTGAAGCCTTTTGATAGTCGACCTCCAGTCCTATACCACGATAGTACAACAAGCCCAGATTAAACTGGGAATCGGCCAAACCGGCATTGGCTGATTGCTCCCACCAATAAGCTGCTTTTAGATAATCCCGCTCAACACCCTGACCTTGAAAGTATTTAACACCAACGTCATGTTGTACAACAGGGATGCCCTGTTCTGCTGCCTTGATATACCACTCGATTGCCTTGCCTTGATCTTTGGCAACACCATGCCCAAAGTCATACATGATCCCCAGAGTGACCTGTGCCTGAGAATCTCCGTTTTCAGCCAGTGGTTCAAGAATTGCCAGGGCCTGCGCATAATCCTTGTCCAGATAAGCCTTCTTGCCATCTTCGTAGCTTGCTGCCCAGGCATTTGAGTATTGCAGCAATGCCATAATGCAGAGAAGAGAAAATATTAATGATTTTCTATTCAAATTTATTTTCAGGCTTAACATCAGTTTGTTACGGACATGGTGTTGAGCAGTGTTTGTTTGCCTGGGTAAAAATTATTATGCCATTTCCTTGGCAAGCGCAAAGATCTCTTCAGCATCAAACACCTGATCATTACTTTCGAATAATTTCTCGATGCTGGCCCTGTGCACTGCAAGTTTCAATGTTCCGAAGCCAATCGCACCCCAGATAATCTTGCCACTTCTTTCTTCACCACGATCAAACATCTCAGTACCACCAATTCCCAACGGCGGTGTTGCGTTAGCATCGGCGATGAGTTCCAGGTTTGCGTTGTCCTGCCAATGTTTTGGCTCGAGCAACTCGACACCAGCTGCCCCTGTGGCAAACACCACTTGAGCATCTTCAATGGCCTTGGCTCGTGCTTCATTATCAAATGCCTCAACAGGTGTTGCATCAACGCCAAAGCTCGCCTTAATATTTTTACATGCCTGTTCAGCACGGGCCATTTCGCGGGATGTGATGGTTACGTCTGCACCTTCTTTCGCCATCATTACAGCGGCACGTTGTCCGACGGGCCCGGTTCCGGCGAGAATCACTGTTTTCTTTCCGGCAATGGCTCCACTGGTCATGAGTTTGGCAACACCGGCAGCCGCAGTGGTGTTGCTACCGTTACTGTCAAGCATGACTGAAACGCGGAAATCTGCGAAAAAATTATTCTGTACTGCCTTGAACAAGGCCTCTCCGGCCATCATATCGCTACCGCCGACAAACAGGGCTGTTAATTTCTTTTCTTTGGGTGCACGCGTGAAGATAGCCCCCTCTACTAAAGGTGTAACGTTGTCCGGTGCGCAATTTCCATGTCCTATGACATGGTCTGCACCACCATCATAGGCAACAACCGTATCAAATACAGCAGGATGAGCGTCTGTGTCTAACTGGAAAAGTAGTTTTTTCATGGTGATGAAATAGGGTAGGAGTGCTGTGTTTGCACGCCTCTATCACGTGGCCTCTGCCTTGTCTATTCACTCCCAATGAAAAAAATTATCGCACTCGTAGCTATCATTGCTTCTACTCAAGCTTCTGCTTTCTGGGGAAACAACTCTAACAGCAACTTCAATGGCAACGGCAACAACGCTGGTAATGGCGCATTTGACGGTGCAGGCGACGCAGCTGGTGAGATGGATTT
>JAIVVP010000163.1:0-4633 GCA_049189775.1 Gemmatimonadota bacterium
GAGAATCCCAGAGCGGTAGTCAAAACAGTCAAAGCCAGGGGTAAACCGATATGCCTGGCCATATAGTGAATGGCCTGCTCTCGTGAATTCTCGATATCGTTTTCCTGCAGACCACGAAAATAGGCTGCCATCATATGTGTGTCTTCAGTAGAACCAATAACAATAATCAGGGAAGGCAGCATTGCACTCAGGATATTGATAGGGACACCTGCCCACCCCAACATGCCGAACGTCCATATGATCGATATTACAGAGGTGACAACAGGAATAACTGCAGATATTCCACTCCTCATGAAAAACAGGATTGAGATAAACAGGATAAAAGCAGAGAGTGGGCCTAATAACCTGAAATCATCAAACAATCTGCGTGTTAATTCTGCATTTATTCTGGGTGGGCCAACCTGAATAATCTTGTCAAAATCATCCCTGTGTTCTGAAATCAGGGCTTCCATTTGCTCATATATTTTACTATTGAAATCCTGATCTTTTTCTACATCCATAACTGAAACGATAATTGCCAGAACGTTTCCACTCTCTGAAAAGAAATTACCGATATAAAGCGGGTTTGCCAGTGCCCGCGCTTTTGCATCCAGCGCTTCTTCAACCGTTGTTGGGACTTCACTCAGAACCGGAACAGATTCAACCTTGCCATCCTCACCATGGATGGTATGTAAATTAAACAAGCTATCAACACTGTCCACATTATCGATCTGTTCAACACCCCGGTGTAGATGTTCCAGTATTGACAATTTTTCGGGTGTCCAGAGATTAGCGTCTCTTATATAGATGATAGTTTTATTGTCTGATCCAAACTCACCCATCACCTGCTGGTAAATCAGGCGACTTGGGTCACTTGCAGGAATAAGGCTGTCCATTCCAGTATCTATCTCAACTCTGGACATACCTGCAGCCGCAAACAGGGTTGTCACTATCATAAACATTGTGACTACTACCGGATATCTTAGTCCAAGCATAAGTATCTTCTGCATCATTGGACAAGACCTGCGTCTAGACTAGTACTCAAATCAATTTGTTGATCAAGAATTACTTCAGTATCTTCATCTTCTGAATAGACTTCCTCTTCATCGATATCGGGGGTGCTGACAAATGGATAATTTTTGAATAGCCAGTCTGCTGTAAATATCTCAGCCGAGACATAATCTTGTGAGAAAATTCTACGGTCAATCTTTATAAGTGACTGATGCTGTTCCTTGCTATTCTCCATCAAGATCATGTCTGCACGCCACATATCTCCATCTACTACTCTTAGATCATGATGAGTTTGCTTTTTGTAGACTTTCCCCTGCTTGTCAAAATATTCTGTTTTTGTGATATAAAAATTATTTTTACAGATAGAATGCCTTCTCAGGGCCTGCTTGTCGGCTGGCAACATGTTTTCTGCTAGTCCTTCTTCCACTCGATAGACATCAACCACAAAATATTCAACGTAGTTTATTTTTTTATCTGGCCTTCTGACGTAGATATAATCATCAAGCACTTCACCGGTAATATTTTCAATCGAGAAATCAGTACCGAGAAAATTCCCGTCCAGCCCCGAACTGATGCTTTCGATCAATTGTTCGCCAAGGGCAGGTAGATAAACATATTTTGTTGTCTGACCTGATTCATCCCTGCTAGCCAAAAGTGCAACACCCTTAATCTCGGCAGGAGAATCAAATAACAGGAGGAATTTCACTGTTCCATCATCCTCAACCCTCGAGTAACGTTTTAACTTACGTGTATCCCTGTCACCATTTCTATCTATCATTACCATCGATTGTTCTTCGTAGACAAAAGCAAATTGTTGATGCCGCTTGTGAACTTCCTGCATGATTTTCAGGCCTGACGCTTCATCAAATATTTCATCTGGATGTTCCTGGGCACTCAGCGAAGATGAAATTAAAACCAATAGCAAAATGAAACTCTGCTCAGGCCCGTGCTTCATTTCACTAACTTGTCTCATGGTTATTGGTTCATGATTATTTATTTTCTTCGGCAAGTATCGACTCTGCGATTTTCATGCTTAACTCACCGAATAATTGCCGCATTGAGGTGACCATCTGTTCGTAATTATCTTGTTCTACTTCTGCGCCCGACATTTCTTCATTGTAAATCGCCAGTGGCTCCATTGTGGATGTAGCAGATATCTGCCACCGTGCTGCAAGCCTCACCTTGTTATCTATACCCAGTTCAAATTGTTCGATATAGAGTTGCACACGATAATCAGGCAACGATGAGGAACGGTTTAATGGAGTCCCTATATCCTGAGTTGATAATAGTCTGGAAAGATTTCTGGACAGGGTACGCATTAAATTCTTCCGTAAATTTTCACCCCACTGATTTGATTCTGAAAATTTCAGCCTGTTTTCTCCGATACGCGTAGCTATATGAAATCTTTCAAGATACTGGGGGATATGAACATCTATTATTTCGATGGCCAAAGGTTTATCTGAGGTAACGTTTAATGCGTCATATTCAACCGGATCTATCAGGTAATATTTTGTTGCTACTTTGTTACCACCACCGGAGCAAGCAAGCAAAAATATGACCAGCATCAGGGACGAAAAAACTATTTTCAATATTGAATAATTACTAGTTAACATGAGGGGGCCTCTAAAAATAGTGATTTTCTGTGGCCGGTTTTTGCTCCTGCAAAACCGGCATACAGTACATCCTGTACAAAAGTACAAGGAAATCTTACGGATGACTGCATGGACGCAGGAGGTAGAACAACGCCGGGAGCAGTTGTCGAGCCGACGCAGCAATCGCGGGAAAAGTGCATTTTTAGTGGTCCCATAATTTACTCTTCCTCAACTTGTACACCCTTACCAAAGATCAGTGCCTGTGGATGTCTTTCCAGTGTGTCTACCAGGGAACGGATGGAACGTGCCGTTTCCTCAAGTTCACCGGTCAACTTGATGATGTTGTATTGCAGAGGTGAATTTGGCTTTAACAGACTATTTACCTGTATCAATGTCTCATCAAATGTTCCCATCGTTTCTGTAATTTTTTCCATCACTACGTGGCCTGAATTAATAGTTTCCTGAAGGTTAGAACCATCTACTTTTTGCAATATCCCCCTGAATGCCTGAAGTGATGTTTGCAAATCATCAAGCGCTCCCTTTATCTCGGGACCATTGAAGAGTCTGTTTGTACCTTCAAGCGTTTTTAGCAATTCCTGGCTCAAGGTATCAATATCAACTCTATTCAGCTTATTGAGAAAGATTTCTGCGGATTGTGCTATAGAACCAAAATCTGTAGCCCTGATGGTTGGTAATTCAGGATAAGGCGTTTCTTCTCCACTTAAATTTATGGGTGTATCAGGTCGCATACTAAAACCAATAAATAACTGTCCCGTTAACAAGCTCCCGATTTGCAAGCTGGCACGCAAACCTTTTTCCACTAACTTATCAACTGTTTCGTATGGGGACACCGTTTCCTGATTGCCACGTATCTTGATTCTTTCTGGTTCAATTTCAATCAAAACCGGAATTCTGAAATCTGAATTTTCACTATCAAATTCAAGACGAATATCCAGCACAGTTCCAACCTTGATGCCATTGAAATCAACAGGAGCACCTACACTTAAGCCTCGCACAGAACCCTCGAAGAACATCATGAATTTTATTACCTTGGTAAATGCGCGATCCTGAATACTGCTATAGTCATCATTGTCGGCCTCGAATCGCAATACCAGTACCGGTGTTGTGTTCGATGCCCGGACCAGGCCCCAACCATCATCATAGTCGGCGCGCAGTCCATCAATGGTGGAAATTGTCGCACCATCAAAATGCGCGCTTTCCATCAGCTTGTTTATAAACACCGGTGGCTCACCTTCCTGCATCACCACATTCAGCTCGGGCGTATTAACACTGTCCGGCAGGGCGGCAAATACTTCATTGCTTGAGCGCTCATCCTTGCCCAGGATCTCCAGCAGGCGTGCCGCGGCATACAGGGCATCATCGAAACCATACCAGCGTTCCTTGATGAAAATGTGACCGCTCATCTCGCCCGCCAGCAATGCTCCGGTTTCCTTGATCTTGTTGACAGTACGTTGGGTTGCTTCATAATCCAAACTCTATCTCAAGCCGTTGAAAATTGTCCAATCAAAGGAAGTGGTTGCGAGTTCACGTTAGCTCCCAACAGTCGCGGCTTTCGGCCCGGCAAGGACATATGGCGCGGACCCGGTAGCCGACCGCCTTTGAGGAGCGAAGATATCCAATATCCGCAACGGCAAGACCGCGAGAAACAGGCAAAAACTGATGTCTATCAGGGAGGACGTTCGATGAAAGTGCAAATTTTTGACCATCTCATGTCGGCTCAAATGAGCCGCCGAAAGATGCTCCAGGGCGCGGCCAGCGCCGGTGCATCGTTAATACCGTCACCGATCATGCCGACGATATACCCTTCCGCTTGCAATTCTTCGATAGCCAGCGCTTTTTGATCCGGTTTGACCGAACCACGGCTCTCATCGACGCCGACCTCGTTGCCGATATGGGCCGCAACGCGCTCAGCATCGCCGCCAATCGGCTGTCGTACGTGTTCGATTTGCGGGGCCCGAGTATCGCGATCGACACGGCGTGCTCTTCCTCGCTGGTAGCGTTACATTTGGCGGCACAGAGCCTACGTTCCG
>JAIVVP010000164.1:0-4630 GCA_049189775.1 Gemmatimonadota bacterium
CAGGGTTTGACCGCATTCAGCAATGGGAAATCAAACTGGAAAATAATCGTGATATCCCAATCAGTGTCGAAGTATGGCGAAATTTCAGTAACGCATACTGGGACATTGATAATGCCAGGAACAACAAAGGCAAGTTTCACAAGGTTGATATCGATTCGGTGAAATATACCGTCGAACTTCCACCTCAGAGTAAATCCACACTGGCCTACACGCTGACTCAATATGAAGGCGAACGCCAACATAGATAACTATCTTCAGGAGAACAATCATGAAATTTCAAAAAACACTTTTAACACTTATTATCACCCTGGTCTTTACCAACCTGATCTTTACTGGCTCAGCATATGCCCGCATCAAGCTGGTCACCCTGCCTGATCGTGAAAACACCACGGTTCGTCTGGATAACCCACAGGCAACCCTGGTTGAGGAAGAACGTATCCTCAATCTGCACAAGGGAATCAACAAGGTTGATTTTTCATGGAAAGCTGTACATGTCGACAGTGATTCCATTCGCCTGAAAATCATTCAACATCCTGAAGACACCAGACTGATCAATGTCAGTTATCCACCAAACTCGCAGTCTCTGGTCTGGGACATTTACAGCCCTGAAGCACGACAGGAGAAGATCAGGATCAGCTACCTGTTAGCAAATATTGACCGTCTGATCAGCTATGAAGCGATTACTGACAAAGAAGAGACCAAACTGGATATCTCCTCCTATATGATCCTGAGAAATTTTTCAGGGGAGTCGCTGGGGCCGGCAAGATTTCAACTGGACTATGGCGAAGGCTTTGTGAAATCTATCAATGACGGTGAAAGCAAACGCATGCTTTTTTATCAGGCTAACCAGGTAAACATCAGCAAGAGTTTTACTTTTGATGCCGGCAAACATCCCTGGGAACCAAACAAGCAACAAAACAATGTAGGCATCCCTGTCCATTACGAACTGGTAAACAGCAAAAATAACCAGCTGGGGAAACATGCCCTGTGGGGCGGCAAGATGCGTATCTATCAGAATGACGGTCACGATGGCAGTATTTTTCTGGGTGAGGACAAACCGGCGTACACACCAATCAATCAAAAGATGAAACTCTATGTGGGAGATAGTCGGGATGTTGTTGTGACCCAACGAAAAACTCAGCATGAAAGAAAAAACATAAAACGGAATCGGAATAACCAGATCATCCTGCATGACAAGGTCGAGACCATGCAAGTCACCATTGAAAATTTCAAGGACAAGGCAGCAACCATTAATATCATTGAGCCCATGAGTGGTGAATGGGAAATCCTCAAAAGTTCACACACTTATAAACGCAAACATCAGCAACAGATGGAATTCACCATCAATCTGCCAGCAAAAGGCAAGAAAACCCTGACCTACAGATACATAGTGAAAAATGTAAAAACCATATAAATAGAGAATTTGTAATATGTCAGGATGCCGGAACGATTTTTTTTCAGTATGCTTGGCGTATGAGAAAACCTGGCAAAAATTACATTCTGGTCATTACCCTGCTATGTGTCAGCCTTCTTTGTACAAGCCTGGCAGTAAACGCCGATTTCAAGACCGCCGGGGATGCCTATAAGGCAGGTGATTACGAAACTGCGGCCAGGGAGTTTCTACCGCTTGCAGAAAATGGTGACCATCGCGCCATGTATGCCCTCGGATCTATGTATGCAGCGGGCCATGGTGTGCCCATGGATTTGAAAGTAGCCCTGAAATGGTTTCGCAAGGCAGCTACTTATGGGCGCCCTGATGCACAATACAAGATTGGGGTGATGTACGACCGGGGGCTTGGCCTCAAGCAGAACTACCGTAAGGCATTGAGTTGGTATGGTAAATCGGCAAAAAATGGGTTTGGCCTGGCACAATACAAGATCGGCCAAATGTATGTTGCGGGTCATGGTGTCGAACAGAACCTCATCAAGGCCTATGCCTGGATGAGATCAGCCATTTCTCAGGGAGTTGAAGATAAGGACGGTAGCCTGGCCTCAGTGACATCAGAATTAACAGAGACCCAATTAACCGAGGCAAATGCCCTTGCCCATCAGTATATTGAAAAATACCCTCGCAAATATTAATTGGCCTGACTAAAGTATTTTCTGGGGTATTTACTGGTCTATTTGCTGGTAAAACATTGATTGACTAATAAGTTTAACCTAAACTTTAGACCGTAAAGGTTTGATTTTATGGAAAGAAGTACTTTAGGAGGTAAATATTTTGGCTGCAGATGATCTGAATGATACGGGTGAACACAAAATTGGTGAGTACCTGGCGGTGTCCAAGGGTGCCGTCAATAATGCTGTAGAGAAACAATTCCACTCTTCTTTCACAGGTGCCACCGAAAATAAGCGTATCGGTGAACTGCTCGTTGAAGAAGGCGTGATGACGCAGGAAGAGCTTGATAACAGCATTCGAAAACAACGCGTGGCCAGGTTATCTGCATGCCCCATCTTCGCAACATTATCACCCACTGAACTGGCTGCACTGAGCAAATTATTCACGGAAGTAGGCTATCCAGCCAATGAAACCTTCATTATACAAGGAGAAGAAGACCCTTCCCTGTACATAATCGCCTACGGGCTTGTCGAGGTTTTCCGCCTGGATAATGCAGGTAATGAAATCCCGATTGCGAAAGTCGGCGCTGGCGAACCTATTGGCGAAATGGGATATTTTGCAGGTGGAGTAAGAACCGCCTATGTCCGCACCCTGGAGACAACCCAGTTCTTAAGGGGCCAATATAAAGACCTGACAGCTTATTTTGAAAATGTCCCGCGTGTCGCCCTGGCCTTTGCCACCGTGGTAGAACTACGAAAAAAAGAGATGGAACAATCACTTTCAGAAGATAATGATGACTGAAATCAGGATAAAATATATTTAGTATCTAGCAATTAGTTCAATCAATTCATATCACGAAAATTACTTTTTTGATGCTGAGCACACTTTATTTCTTGAAAGTGTGATATCTATCACAGAATCGTCTGATTTCATATGCTTGCAAACAAAAGCATTAATAGTATGATGCAGTTTGCAAGCGGTATATAAGGATTGGGATATAAGCTATTGAAACAAAAGCATAAAATGACAGCGGCAATGCTGCACTGCACTATGCCAATAGAATCTAACCGATCATATTTCTCCGCGTAGCAAATATAAAACAATGCATTATTAAGCAAGGTACATTTGTGGCTTTAATTAGAGATAAGGACTGCATCATCTAGAGCCTGGTAGACGGGGAGAGACATTATCTATGCAAGAGATCGAGCTAATATCACAGCTACTGAAGCTTGATAGTGATTGGCATGTCGTGTCTGCGGATATTGATGAACCATCTAACCGCATTGATATCACCGTATATCATGGCCCGCAGCAAAAGAAAAAAATATTTGGTCGAGCCAGCAAGGATAAGGAACAAGATACAATCACACTCAGGCACCTCCCATTTGCAGGGATGAGAACCTATCTACATGTGCCCGGGCCTGATACAGGCGGATCTAATAAAGTCTGGGCCCCTGCTGGTTCAGCTTTCACTACAGAGATGGAAGAACTTATTGTAGAGGCATTACGCAGCTGTCATACAATTCAGGCAGTTGCAAAGCTAAGCCATATTACCAGTGCAGAAGCCAGAGAGATCAGTGAACGGACAGGTGTTGCACCTGAATATCATGAACCTAATATCCCTGCTCCAGCACCCGCTGCTGCACCTGTCCAGGCTGACCATGTTGCTACGCATTCATATGAACTCGGTCAGGCAACAAACCTGCCTGCTGAAACCAATGAAGCATGGCAACGACTGATTAATGGTGAGATTCCAATCCAGTCCAGCTCCGTCGCATTGCAGATGCTTATTCAAAGAATCAGGCAGAATATTATGGCAAGCCCTACAGAGGTTACCCGGCTGGCCAGCTCAAAATTATTGAGACAATACTTCGTCAAGAATCAAAGCCAGCACCAGGCAGAAATAAATATGTTGTCTGGTGGTGCCACCCCAATGATAGCAGCTGCTCAATCAGTAGCATCTGCTTCTGGTTTACCCGGTAATGATGATCTTTGTTGGCAACGAATAATAAATGGCTCTCTGAAGATTGGTACCAGTGAAGTTGGTCTGCAGATGATGATGCAGAGAGTACGTCTTTCAGTAGAACGTAATCCCTCAGAGGACTCGCGAATAGCAGGTTCCAGAATACTGCATCAGTACTTTGCAAAGCACCAAGCCCGTTTACAGGCAGAAATACAACAACTGGGTGGCTCTGTAACGCCCATTAGCTCAGCCGCAACCGGACAAGTGTTGGCCCCGCCTGCAGTTTCATCTGCTGTATGGCAAGAAATAATTAGTGGGCAAAAAACAGTAGAGACCAGTGCCGTTGGTCTGCAGATGATGATGGAGAGAGTACGTCTTTCAGTAGAACGTAATCCTTCTGAGGCTTCTCAAAAAGCTGGCATCAAGATCCTGCATCAGTTCTTTACAAAACATCAAAATCGTCTGCAATCCGAGATCCAGCAACTTGGTGGTACGGCAGCAACAGGACAAGCACTGGCTGTCCCGGCAGTTTCTTCGCCCATCTGGCAGGCAATTATTACCGGGCAAAAAACAGTAGATACCAGTGCTGTCGGCTTGCAGATGATGAT